>JAUXCV010000037.1 GCA_030618675.1 Acidimicrobiia bacterium
TATCGAAGCACCTATGGATGACCCGTACGGTCGCATCAGATCGCGGTTGTTGCCGGAGATGGGCGGTTCGGGCGCATGCGAGATGCCCCGCACCTCGACGTGCCCCAAGCCGTCACCTCGAAGTGTCCAGGTCGCTGATGTCGAATCCGGGCGAAGAAGTCGGCACTAATCCTTCTCACGCCTCCTCGACGCGTGGGTCGATGTTGCGCTCTTCGAGGTAGTGGTTGTAGCGCATCCATCCGTCTGAACCACTAGCGAGACGTATCTTGCCTGCGTGAGATTGAATGGTGAGGTCCCCATTGTCATGGCGCACCGTCTCTCGCAAGACCTCGTCAGATGGTCCATGGAAGGGACTTCCCGTGCTTCCTTGAATCTTGTTGTCGTGGTTCGTCATACTTCCATCTTACGCCTCACAACGTGCTCCCCCATGATCAGCCGTGTGCACACCTCCTGGAGTGCCACCGGCAGCCCACGGCGCAGAGGTGCCTGATTGTTCGATGGTGGTACAATCCCGGTCATGTTCAAGACAAACGACCTTGTAATCCTCGCCGTGAGCTCAGTCGTCGCGGTTGGCCTGCTCTACTTCTTATTCGACTTCACCCTGGTGGTTGCAATTGCATGGACGGCACTTCTCGCAGTCATTGGTTTGGTCGCCATGTACTTCAAAGGGAAGAGGTCGTCCTGAGCCGTATCCGTCTCCGAAACTGAAGCCTCCCCGACAAGAGACATGGCCCATAACCGGTGAAGGGGGATACGCCTTACCGGCTGGGTCAATATGCACGATCACTCCGCCATGCCGGTGTGGAGATTCGCCGAACAGCGCGTCATGACATCGGAGACCCTCCATCAAGATCCAACAGCACCAACGGCCAGCGCGCGCCGCGAGCACACAACGGAAGGCCCGGTCTGAGACCGGGCCTTCGGTGGAGGTGGGGGGAATCGAACCCCCGTCCCACGAGGTTTCAGCGTCGGCATCTCCGAGCGCAGCCGACAGCGAGCTTTCGGAACCTGGGAGACGCCGTCGGCAATTTCTCCTGGGCCCTAGTCGGAATTGTCTTACCCCGCCGGTCCCAACACCCCGGCGGGGGCATCCTGCATTGTTATGCCCGATTCCGGCGAGACAGGCACCCACCGGGCGGACACGCTGCGTAATTAGGCAGCGAGTGCGTAACTTTCGTTGTTGGCACTTATGGTTGTTCCCGACTGTTTAACGAGGCTCCGGGGACCTCGGCTCGCTTCCGGCGCCTCAACCCTCACGGTCGAAACCATGTCACCCCCTTGCGGGGAACACGCTAGGCGCGTTCAACACCTTCAAGCGTAGTCGTGCAATCCGGTCACCGCTCCCCCTCCCCGCTAGGGGCGATCCACAGATAGCCTGCCCTCATGGATACCGAACCGCAGAATTCAACAGATGGGGCGCCCGAACCTTCAACCCCCGTCTCGTCAACTATCGATGTGACGGCACGCCGGGAGCATTCGCGCACGTCCGGTACCGCCCGCGGACTATTGGTTGTCCTTGCGATCGGACTGGTCGCCGTGTTCGCCATGCAGGTGTTCACCCTCGTCTCGGCGAGTAGAACCGACGAGCAGATCGCCGCCCTCGACGAGCAGATCAGCTCGGTTGACGGACAGATCAGCTCCGTCGTCGGTGACGTGGCCGCCGTCCAGGAGTCCGTCGACGCTGTCGATCAGAAAGTCGACGATCTTGCAACCGGTTCCTTGATCGCTCCCACCGCCTCCGGCGCATCGGCCGCCGCTGCACCGGGTACACCCGATGGGTATCTCCCCCAATTCGAGCAGGGCCAACCGGATGCCGCTCTCGGAGTGGTTCTCGGTGACGTCTCGGGTGTCGAGTACTACGCGGACACCGAGATCACCATCGATCCTGCGGACGGCACAGCGCGGGCATGGCTCGTCTGGGCACACTGGTGTCCGTACTGTCAGCAAGAGCTGCCCCCATTGTCGGACTGGTACGCAGAGAACGCCGATGCGTATCCGAACGTCGAGCTCGTCAGCATCACCAGCTCCATCGACCCGACCCGCGGTAACCCGCTAGAGCCGTACCTCGACGAACTCCAGCTTCCGTTTTCAACGATCGTGGACCCCGACCTCGCTCTCGCAGAGCAATTCGGGCTGAGCGCCTACCCGTTCTGGGTCTTCACCGGAGGGGACGGCAAGACCATGCTCAGAACCGCCGGACTCCTCGGCGTCGAACAGGTCGAGAGTATCTTCGATCAGCTCGAAGCGTTGTCTGCGTAGGGTTCGCTCGTCGTGCGCTCCTCCTGGGATAGCCGTTACCGGGAGCGGTCGACCCCGGTAGATCCGGCGGCGTTCGTCACTGTCGAACTCGGACCGCTCCTCGGATCGCCAGGTCGAGCCCTCGATCTCGCTGGAGGCGCGGGAAGACACAGCGTCTGGCTGGCGGAGCGTGGCTGGGAAACGACCATGCTCGACACATCCGAGGTCGCCATCAGCCTCGCCGCCGAGCGGGCCCGAGAGGCCGGGCTCGATCTCACTCTCGTCCACAGCGACCTCACCGCCGGAACGCTCCCCAGAGGTCCCTGGGATCTCGTGCTCATCGTCCACTACCTTCAGAGAGACCTGTTCGCTCAGGCCATCGAACTGCTTGCCGATGGCGGCTTGATCGCTTTCTCTGTCGCAACGGTACGGAACCTGGAGCGCCGGGAGCGACCTCCGCGCCCCTACCTCCTCGAGGAGGGCGAGGCGCCGTCCTTCGTCGATGGTCTTCAGATCCTCCACTATGCCGAAGACTGGTCGGTGGAAGACCGTCACGAGGCAAGGGTGGTGGCCCGGAAGAGAAGTAGATCAGTAGACCAGTAGATCAGGCAGAGTCATCGGTGCTGGAGATGCCAGCTGCCAGCTGCCAGCGAGACAGTTCCTGCCGACGGTACCGGGTACGGTACGGGCTCCCCGCTACGGACTACGGACTACTGAGCGAAGCTCATCTTCTGTGGCTTCTTGCCCGGTCCATCTCTCGCTTCTGCTGGCGTTCAACGATCTTCTTGCGCTTGTCGTAAGTGTGCCGGCCCTTGGCGAGTGCGATCTCGATCTTCGCGATCCCACGGACGAAGTAGATCTGGAGCGGAACGAGCGTGAGGCCCTGTTCGTTGACCTTGCCGGTGAGACGGTCGATCTCACGTCGATGGAGCAGGAGTTTGCGTGTGCGCTCGGGGGCATGCCCGCCGTCGATCGCGAATGAGTACGGAGCGATATGGGCGTTCTCCAGCCAGAGTTCTCCGCCCTGCAGCAACCCGTAGGCATCCTTGAGTTGCACCTGCCCGGCACGGAGGCTCTTCACCTCGGACCCGGTGAGCACCATCCCTGCCTCGAAGGTGTCGAGGATCTCGTAGTTGTGCCGTGCGCGCCGGTTGGTTGCGACGACTTTGCGACCTTCAGCCATGATCGGAGGTTAGGAGTGTGCTGAGCGATGCCGCTGCTCAACGCACGCTTAGAAGTACTTGGTCGGATTCACGGGGTTGCCGTTGATCCTGACCTCGAAGTGGAGATGGGGTGCGGTCGATACCCCCGTCGATCCCACGTAGCCGATCACCTGCCCGGTGCTCACCTTCTGCCCGTGGGACACAGCGAACCTCGACTGGTGTGCGTACAGCGTCACCATGCCACCGCCGTGATCGATCATGATCGAGTTCCCGTATCCGCCCTTCACTCCTGCGAAGAAGACGATTCCGCCCGCGGCTGCCGCGATCTGCTGTCCCATGCCGCCGTTCATGTCAACGCCGTTGTGCATCAACGAATAGCCGTAGATCGGATGGATCCTCGGTCCGAATCCAGATGAGATCCCGCCCGGTACGGGACGGACGAGGCTCCCCGGTGCAGCGCCTGCGGCTCTTGCCCGCTCCGCGATGAGTTTCTTGATCGACGATTGCTCCTTTTCGAGCGAGGCGATCTCGACCTCGATCTCTTCGATCTCGGCCTCGTACGACGCGAGCAGAGATCGCTGCCGGCGGTACTCCTCCTGCAGGGCATCGCTCGACCGCTGCAGTTCGTTCTGCAGCGAGCCGAGACGCTCCTCGGTGATCTCGAGATCGGCCACATCGGAGAGAAGCGTGGCTTCGTGTGCAGCGATCGTGTCGCTCGCTTGCTGCTCGTCGACAAGGAGGGATTCGAATCGTTGCACCGTATCCGTGCCGCTGGCGGTGATCCGGTCGAGATACGCCAGCCCTATCCCGATGTCGGTCCACACTTTCGCCGACAGGGCGACCGTCGGCACACCGAGACCCGCACTCATGTAGGACTCGATGGCGTAGTTCGCAGCATCGATACGTGCCGTCCCCAACTCCGACCTGGTCTGTGCGAGGGACTGGTATTTCGCGTGTAGGTCGGACCGAACCTCGCGCAGGGCACCCCGCTTCTGACCGAGTTCGGATTCGACGGCGATCACGTCCATCCTCGTTGAAGCCATCGATTCCAGGACCTCGTCCATGTGCTCGGCCGTCGCCTGGATATCGCGGGCAAGAGCGCTGCGGTTCGTTGATTTGGCGTCGATCTCATCGCTCAGGGAATGGATGCGGTTCCTGACGCTCTGCAGATCGACGTTGAGATCGTCGGCCTCGACCGCCGGTACCACGGCGAACATCAGAACCGCGGTGAGGGCCGTGACAAGGAGGCGGCGCGCGCGGGTCACGTTCGCAGGTACTTGTGGACCGTGAGGCTCAGGCCACTGCCGATGAGACCGGCAAGCACCCCGAACAGCAGGACCAGCGCTCCCTGCGTGAGGAGGTATTCAGGTTGAACTGCGACATTGATCCAGTCCGGCAGTTCGGTGAGGCGATCGACGGCCAGTTGCTGAGCAACGACGATGAAGCCCACAGCGAGACCGGCCCCCATGAATCCTTCGATCGCTCCCTCGAGGAGGAACGGTATTCGCACGAACCAGTTCGATGCACCGACGAGTCGCATGATCTCGATGTCCTCGCGGCGCGCGTAGATAGCCATGTGGATCGTGTTCGCGATCAGCGCTACCGCTGCCACTCCGAGCGCCACGGCCAGAAGCCAGAACATCACACGGAGGCCGTCACGGAGCGAGATCATGGCATCGATGGCCTGCCCCGCCGATTGCACGCGCAGGAGTCCCGGGGTTGCTTGCAAGCGCGTTACGATCGTTTGGTAGTCGTCGGGATCGACGGGCTTGATCCTGAGCGACGCCGGGACGATATCCGGGCTCTCCTCGATGACCCGCAGCGTGGCGGGCTGATTCGAGAGCAGTATCCGAGCCTCGTCGAGGGCCTCGGCTTTGGAGACGAACGTGACCGTGGCGACTTCCGGCCAATTCTCCATCTCGGCCTGCATATCGGGCACGGCCGTCAGCGAGGCATCTTGGACGAAGGCAATGACGCGAACGTCCTCGGCCCACTGAAGGGTATTGATCCGAACCACCTCGCCGAAGACGAGAGTTCCGAATGTGAGAGTCAGGGAGATGAAGACCGCCAGCACCGCGCCCAGCACCACCAGGCCGTTGCGCCCGATATTGGCGAAGGCCTCTCTCAGCACGTAGGTCACGCGAGTCATCCGCCGACCTCCTCGTCCGCTCCGGGTTCTTCGCCCGGGATCTCATCATCTGCGGTGGCGTCGTGCTCGTCCCGTTCGTCTTCTACAACGCCTGCGGGAGCCTGATCCTCGATGGACGAAGCGGTAGCGGTCGGTTCTTCGATGTCGAGTGTCGCAGTCGCCGTATCTTCGGCGGTGGCAGTCGTGTCGGCATCGTCAACGATGTTCGGAACGATGACGGGGGCATCTTCTTGGGCCTCGGCGTCGTCGCCGGATGCCGTCTCGTACACGCCACGGCTCTCATCGCGAACGACACGCCCACGTTCGAGCTGGACGACCCTCCGGCGCATCGCATCAACGATGGCGTGGTCGTGTGTTGCCATAACAACAGTTGTGCCCGTGCGATTGATCCGATCGAGGATGCGCATGATCCCCACTGAAGTCGCGGGGTCCAGGTTCCCGGTCGGCTCGTCGGCAAGAACGATGAGAGGTCGGTTCACGAAAGCTCGGGCAACAGAGACTCGCTGCTGCTCGCCACCGGAGAGTTGTCGTGGTAGTCGGTCGGCCATCTCGGAAAGGCCAACGAGCTTGAGAACCTGTGGGACTTGACTGTTGATGGCCGAACGTGACTTGCCCGTCACTTCCATCGCGAACGCGACGTTCTCGTAGACGGTCTTGCTCGGGAGAAGCTTGAAGTCCTGGAACACAGTGCCGATGGATCGGCGGAGGTGAGGGATCTTCCAGCTGGGCAGCTCGGAGGCGTGCTTCCCCGCGATCCAGATGTCGCCGTTGGTTGGCTTCTCCTCGCGCATCATGAGGCGGATGAGCGTCGACTTCCCCGACCCCGAGGGGCCAACGAGGAAGACGAACTCGCCCTTGTTGATGTCGAGATCGACGTCTTTGAGAGCTACGACGCCAACGTCGTAGACCTTCGTCACATTATCGAGACGGATCATGAAATCCCTATCGCGGCTTCGTAGTCCTACCCCACCCGCCAACGCGTTGGCAGGTTACCCACGGACCCCGTATAGGACGGGGATTGTGGCGCGCCGTAGCCGACAATCGATCGTGACAACACGAATCGTGCCGACGTCAACACCGGCCATCTCTGGGTACTCCGATCCCCGAACAAGACGGAAGCCGCAGGAGAGCGAATCGGTCACGACTGCTACCATCGCACCGCCTTGAACGGGGCGCAGTCGCTCTGCGCTCGGACACATGGACGGGGACATACAGTGAGTGGGCGAAGAACAGGGTTCAGAGTCGCAGCCATGGCGCTGCACTTCGTCGTCATCATGCTTTCCGTTCTCATCGCGAGCCGAATCCGCCTGGGTCCCGAGTGGTACAGCACCTTGACCGGTGTCATGGACCACCCGATTCCGGCTCTCGCCGTCTTCGCCCTCGGCGGCGTCGCGATATTCGACCTCACCGGTATCTACCGCTTCGACAAGCGATGGTCGGTCACCGACAAATTGCTCAACATCACCTGGGGTGTGGCGGTCCTGTTCATCACGACGATCGCAGTTCTGTTCTTCCTCGGCCTTGATGGAGCCGAGCGAACTCTCGTGGTCATCGCGTTCGTCTTGATCTGGGCCGGCGTCGCGTCGACAACCCTCGGAATCCGGGGATACGCTGTGTGGCGACGTGACCATGGTCGGGGCGTCAGACGCGCTGTTGTTGTCGGCACCGGCGACGAAGCACGTGCATTCGTCGAGGATCTCTCACACGATCATCCGGAACTCGGCGTCGACGTGATCGGTTACGTGGGGGCAGCAGACGAAGGTTGGGAACCACTCTCTCATCTCGGTTCGATCGCCAACCTATCGAACGTCCTGGCGAGCCACATCGTCGACGACGTCCTCGTTGCGCTCCCCCTGGCCGACTGGTCCACCATCGATACGGCTACCGGAGCGGCCCTCGAGCAGGGCAAAACGGTCCTCGTCCCACTCACACACGGTGATTACGCCGTGTCACACGGCGAGGTCGGTCGTCTCGGAGGTCTCCCGGTACTCACCATCGCTTCCGGCCCGACGAAGACCGCCGGATTGGCCCTGAAACGGACCACGGATATCGTCGCATCGGCGCTGGCGATGGTCCTTCTGTCACCGGTCATACTGGTTGTCGGACTCGTGATCTTGATCACCGATGGATGGCCTCTCATCTACACCGATCGTCGTGCGGGGCTGCACGGGCGACCGATCAAGGTTCACAAGTTCCGAACGATGGTGACGAATGCCGACGATCTGCGAGCCGAACTCGCCGAGCAGAACGTTCGCGTCGGCCCCGACTTCAAGATCGTCGACGATCCCCGCATCACTCGAGTCGGCGGATTCCTCCGAAGCTCGAGCCTCGATGAACTCCCCCAGTTCTGGGATATCTTCGTTGGAAGGATGTCGTTGGTGGGTCCCCGGGCACAGCGACTGGACGAGGTCGCGGGCTACGACGCCTGGCATCGAAGGCGTCTTTCGGTCAAGCCCGGGTTGACCGGCCTCTGGCAGGTGGAGGCGCGCCAGGACCCGTCCTTCGAGGTGCGAGCCAGGCTTGACCTCGAGTACGTCGACAACTGGTCTCTACTACTTGACCTGAAGATCATGCTGGCCACGATCCCTGCGATGTTGAAGTCGACCGGAGACTGATAGGTCCTGTCGCGGTCGCTGCCGCGTTGGAAGCCTGCCCAGACACCCCGCTGCGAGGGGTGGGTTGTGGTCGTGAGTAGCTGGGTAGCGGAGTAGCTGAGTAGCAGAGGGGGACAAGGACTCACCTAGGCTCCAGCATCCGGATCAGCTACCCCGCTACTCAGCTACTCAGCTACTTCTCTTCGCCATTGCAGGTAGCTGTCTACCAATGGGTCCAGGTCTCCATCCAGGACTCCCTGGATGTTCCCTATCTCGTGGCCGGTACGGAGGTCCTTGACCATCTGGTAGGGCTGGAGCACATAGGAGCGGATCTGTCGTCCCCATCCGGCCTCGGTCTGGTCCCCACGAATGGCATCGACCTGTTCCTGCTGTTCGAGGCGGGCTCGTTCTGCCAGTCGTGCGGCGAGAAGGTGCATGGCCCGCACACGGTTCTGGGTCTGGGATCTCTCCGCCTGACAACTGACGACCACACCGGTAGGCAGGTGCGTCAGCCGCACTGCCGAATCGGTCTTGTTGATGTGCTGCCCGCCGGCACCCGACGCCCGGTACGTGTCGACCCGGAGGTCCTCCGGGTTGATCTCGACCTCTTTGACGTCGACTTCCGGGATGACATCGACGCCGGCGAAGGCCGTATGGCGTCGGGCATTCGAATCGAACGGACTGATCCTCACCAGCCGATGGACGCCGCGCTCGCTCTCGAAGATCCCGTAGGCGTGGTCTCCCTTGATGGTGATCGTGGCCGACTTGATGCCCGCTTCCTCCCCGACCTGGTACTCGTCCACTTCGACGGAGAACTCCGTTCGTTCGAGGTATCGCAGGTACATGCGGAACAGCATCTCCGCCCAATCCTGAGCATCGACGCCGCCGGCACCGGCATGAACCGACAAGATCGCAGTCGAGTCGTCGTACGGACCGAAGAAGAGCGTTTCACGTTCCAGATGACTGAGTGTCGCCTCGGTCTCGCGCAGCTCCGCCATCGCGTCATCGAGGCTCGCCGCGTCATCTTCCTCGACTGCGAGCTCGATCAGAACCTCGGCATCATCGAGTGCCCCATCCAGGGTCGCTACTTGCTCGATCGTGCGTTCGTGTCGAGCGAGAGTTCGTGTCACCTCAAGCGCCCGATCCCGGTCATCCCATAGACCGGGTGCGGAAGCTTGCTGCTTCAGCTCAACGAGTTCCTGTTCCTTGCCTGCAAGGTCAAAGGAACCTCCTGGCATCGTCGAGACGAGAACGCAGGTCGTTCAGAAGTGAGCGGAGGTCGTTCGGTTCCATGGTGAGATGAGGGTACCCGTCAGCGGGTCACTGCATCTCCTCGGGTCCGGCAACCGTACCGTGGAGCTTCTTGAACCATCGTGCTCCAGATGTTCGTTTGGCATCAAGCGGAACCCCGGCCTCCATACGGATCGCACCGGTCTGCTCATTCGCGAATTCGGTTCCTCGATACTGCGGTGCGGCGGGAGCGTCCTCTGCATTGGATGCCTTGATCCGTGCCGCCCGCTCGAGCTCGAGGGTCACAAGCTGCTGCTCGATCGAGTCGATCTGATCGTCGGTGATGTCACGGATTCCGTATGCGGCTCGAACCATCCGTGCCATGTCTCCCCGGTAGTCGTGCCCGAACGATCCGAAGTGGCCCGGCACGGTGACCATGGCGTTCATGGCATCGATCGCTACCTGGAGGAAGGTTGTCATGGGCGTGTAGTCCATGTCTTCCGGGACTCCCCGCCCCGGCGTACCGTCGAGCCAGTCCGGCTTGCGAATCATCAAGTCGGTCGACAACACAGCGATCGGATCGTTGTCATGACTGAGAATCGTTGCTCGAAGATCGTCCTGCTGCTCGACACTCAACTCCTCGATCTCATCCGGGTTGTCGAACACACCGACGGACCCTTCCGGGACGAGAGCCGAAGCACCGGCCGCCATGCCGTTTCGAGACCACTTGGCGAGGCCGGGAAGACCGACCCACAAGGCGCTGTCGATCCCGTAGTGATCGAATCCGTCGATCCCCTGATACATGAGGACGTCTGAACTCGCCCAGGCACCAAGGCTTTCACCGAAGACGAACACCTTCGGCCGCTTCTCCGGCGGCCGCTCCACGAGGCGTTGGCGCACGCTCCAGAGAAGAGCACGGAACTGGTGACGCCCGAGAGCGACCTTCTGGACGGAGAGGAACGATGGGAACCGCCCGTACTGGATGAGACACGTCGCGATGTCACCCTTGGTGAGGAACTCGGCGCTCTCGATCATCGTCTGATCGACCCACCCGGTGCCCGTCGGCGAGACGAGGAGAAGATTGGCCCGATCGAAGGCTCCCGTGCGCTCCAGTTCGGCCATCGCCATCTCGGTTCTACCCATCGAGTACATGGGCTCGGAGTTGTACCCGATGAAGACACGGATCGGGATCTCCTTGGCCGGTTCTCCGAGCACTTCTTCGATGAGTTCGGGTGACGTGACGTCGGTGACGAAGCGTCGTCCCTGCAGGCCCAGATCCACGAACGGCGACGTGCTCTCCTCGCTGCCCGAGACCAACGGTGACAGTGGAGGCATCGCATACGCTGGTTCCACCTTCTCGTTCGCCCGGCCGATGTAGCCGACCCCGACGTTGTAGAGCGTGACGGCGCCGCCTGCCCAGATGGCGGCGTTTGCGAGACCGCCGAGCACCCGCTTGGTGGGTCCCGGTCCGAGGTAGCGCACGAGTCCGTTGCGTGAGGCGAG
>JAUXCV010000505.1 GCA_030618675.1 Acidimicrobiia bacterium
GGTTCGGCACCGACGACGGCCTGTTCGATCTGCTGCCACACTCGCCACGCACTGAGCACCTGGACGGTGGTGGCGTCCAGATCGATCGCTCGACGTGAGTTGCCGGTCTTGCCTCGCGAGATGTGTGTCTCGTAGCCGATTGAGACGAGTCCGCGGTTGATCGACAGCGTTGCAGTGTCGAGGTCGACGTCCTGCCATTGCAGACCGAGCAGTTCGCTCCGTCGCAACCCGGTGGTCGAGATGAGCCACAGCGCCGGGAACAGCCGATGGCCCGCAGCAGCACGGAGAAACCCTTGCAACTGTTGGGCTGTCCACGCCTTCTGTTCGACCTTGGGGATCGCTCTGAGCTTCGGCGCGTGAGCTATGACGGCGACGTTGCGTGTCACGATGCCACGTCGTTCGGCGTCGTTGAGGGCGCCTCGGATGATGAGATGGATCTCCAACACCGTCTTCGGCGCGAGTGGTTTCCGGCCGTCGGTCGGGTGCAGCTTCTGGTCGTAGAGCGCTTCGAGATGATGCGGACGCAGACGCCGGATCGGCACCTTCCCGAGGGTGGGGAGGATGTGCCGGTCGATCTTGCGCCGATACCCATCCCACGTCGAACGCGCCAACTCGAGCTTCTTTCCCGGCAGCCACCTGGTCGTCAGATAGGCCCCGAAGCTGAGTGATCGCCCCTCATCGTTGCGTCCGTTCAGCTCCTTGGCGAGCCGGGCCGCCATCCGCTCAGCATCCTCACGGCTGGTGCCAGCAGCGTGCCAACTGCGGCGCTCCTTTCCGGTGACCGGATCCAATCCCTCGTAGATGACCGCATACCAACGGTCGCCCTTCTTCGCTACATAGCCTTTCACGACTACTTCTCCTTCCGGGTTGCCGACTCTCGGAACCCGGTAGAAGGATCGGTAGAAGAACCACGGAGCCAGAGATCGAAGCGAACCAGGCATTCCGAAGGCTCCGGTGGCTCCGAGGTGGTCGGACTCACACGAAACAGTCTCCGGTGAACCCGGACCGGCTCATCACTCCACCTCCCCGACCTTCTGGAGGGCGACCCTGACGAGGATGGGACCGATCAACTCGAAGATGAGAGTCGCGACGATCGCAACCGAAAGCAACGTGTCGGCATACTCAGGGAATTGCTCGCTCGCCACCAGGGCCATTCCGATGGCGACACCTGCCTGGGGGATCAGCGCCGCACCGAACCAGCCCCCTGTTCTCAGATCCGCTCCGACAAGCCGGGATCCGGCGACGCCTCCCAGGAGCTTGCCTCCCACTCTCAGAACGAGATATGCGCCCAGCAATCCCCCCGCAGCCGCCAGCGAAACACTGCTCACGGAAGCGCCCGCGAGGACGAAGAGAACGACCAGGAACGGCGCCTCGATGTTCTGGATCTCGGGAAACGTTCGAACGTGATGCTTCGCAGCGTTGGCGGCCACCGCCCCCATCACGACCGCGGCCAGGAGGAACGAAACTTCGAGCCACAGAGCGAGGCCGGCGCACAGCAGGACCGCACCCAGCGCCTCTTCGAGCGTCGGCGTCCCCGGGCGCACCCGTCCACTCAGGTAGGCGAC
>JAUXCV010000036.1 GCA_030618675.1 Acidimicrobiia bacterium
GGGTCGATGGCGAAGAACATCTTCCCCGCGTCGGGGATCTCCATCGGTTCCATCAGGAGCGTCGCTCCCAGATCCTTCGCTCTCGCGGCAACGTCGTCGATGTCGTCAACGATGATGTACGACGACCACACCGGTGGCTGCCCAGCATCCATGTCCTCTTGCCGGAGTTCCCCCATCCCGGCAACCAGCTGACCGTCGATCGCGAACATGGTGTACGGCATCGAGTCGCCCGGCGTTTCGAGCGCCTCCCAACCGAACAGTCCGGCGTAGAACTCCTTTGCCTGATCCACGTCCGGGACCGCTACATCAGCCCATCCGAACAATCCGTTGGGATAACCCATCGGTACCTCCCTCTACCTGCGGCATTTCTGCGATGTCTCCCACAACCCTACGCGCCTACGGTGCGACGAATCAGGGATTTCACGGACTTCATCCGATTGCCGGGCTGGTAGCCGGCAGCCCGGCGGCTCCTCCTCCGACTCCCCCCAACTCATAGCTCGACGCTCAAAGCTGTTCTGCCTCAGCTACTCAGCTACTCGGCTACTCGGCTACTCCGCTACTGATCTACTCCTACCCTTCCCTCCATGACCTCTTCCACCCGACACGACGCGCCGCCGCTTCGTATCGGGGAGGTGTTCTCCGGCGGGCTGCGGCTGATCCGGCAGTTCGTGCGGTGGCATCCGTGGTCGTTCACGCTTGCCGTCCTGGGTTCCGCCTTGTTCGTGTCCGCGATTCTGGCTTCGGCCGTCGTGGTCGGACGGGTCACCGATCTCGTGATCATCCCTGTTCTCGACGGTGGGGAGGAGATCGGGAACAAGGTCGCGCTCGCCGTCTCCGCCGTCATGGCAGTGGCGGTCTGGAAGGCGATCGGGATCACACTCCGGCGAACCGCTGCGAGCGCACTCCAGTTCCGCACTCGTGCGGATGCCCGCGAGATGCTCATCGAGCATCAGTTGCGGCTCCAGTTGGCGTGGCACGATCGCCGCTCGACCGGCGACCTCCTGTCGGTCAGCGAAGTCGACACCCAGACCGGAACATTCGTGCTCGCACCGCTGCCGTATGCGACGGGTGCCTCGTTGCTGTTGATCGGGACCTTCGTTCTCATTGCCGTGACACATTGGATTCTCGGCGTCATAGCGCTCGTCGGCCTCTCGATTCTCGTCACGATCGACATAAGGGGCGCCTTCTCTCTCTTCACCGATTTTGAAGCAGCCCAATACGAGCGCGGCGCGGTCAGTGAGATCGCCCACGAGAGCATCGATGGTGCGCTCACCGTCAAGGCACTTGGACGCGAGGCTGAAGAGACCGAGCGATTCCGAAGAGCAGCCGAGATCCTTCAGACCCGACTCATCAACATCGGTGTGCGATTCGCCAACTTCCGAGCGATCGTTGAATCGCTTCCTGCAGCGGTCACCATCGTGATCCTCGTCGTGGGAGCGGTGCTGGTGAGCGACGGTGCCATGACGGCGGGTCAACTCGTAACGGTCGCGTATCTGATCACGCTCATGGCGTTCCCGCTCCAACTCATCGGCTACGTCATCTTCGAGATGGCACACAGCCAGGCAGCGTGGACCCGCGTGCAAGAGATCCTCGATGCCGAAGAGACCATCGATCACGGGTCGCTCGATGCGCGCCCGGTGGCAGATGGGGCCGGCCTCGAATCGAGAGATGTGCAGTTCTCGTATGCCGACGGGGAACCGGTCCTGAGCGACGTTCAGTTCGAGATCCCGGCCGGCCGCACTGTGGCGGTCGTCGGGCCGACGGCGTCCGGCAAGTCAACCCTCACGATGCTCCTGGCCCGCTTGTGGGACCCGAGTGATGGGGCGATCCACATCGACGGCCGCGACCTGCGGGAGTTCGCCCGCTCCGAACTCGCCCTCGAGGTGGCGTACGTTGCCCAGGAGTCGTTCCTCTTCGACGACACGGTGTGGGGCAACGTGACACTCGGGTCGGACGTTCCGGAAGAGGACGTTCTCCGTGCGATGCGACTCGCCGGCGTTGAGCGGTTCATCACCGAACTCCCGGCGGGCTACGACACGCAGATCGGGGAGCGCGGAACGGCACTCAGTGGCGGGCAGCGACAGCGTGTCGCCCTAGCCAGAGCGCTCCTGCGCCGACCAAGGGTGCTGATCCTCGACGACGCCACGTCTGCAGTCGACTCGTCGGTCGAGACCGAGATCCTCCGGGGGCTTCAGGGGGCGGAGCTGCCGTCGACGGTTGTCATCGTCGCTTACCGCCGATCTTCGATCATGCTGACCGATGAGGTCGTGTTCATGGACGAGGGGCGGGTTGTTGCCCACGGCAGTCACGAGGATCTCCTTTCCACCCAGCCCGGATACGAGCGACTCCTTCGCGCCTACGAAGAAGACGCCGCCCGGCGGGAGGAGGAGGCTTCGTGAGCGAATCGGCCGGTCACGTTCTTCGTCGCGCATTCCGGACCGCTCCCGCGCTCTCCAAAGGGCTCGGATTGACGCTGGTGCTCGCCGTGTTCGGAACGGGGTTGCAGCTTGTCGTGCCGATCACGGTGCAGCGCATCATCGACAGCGTGCTCCTCTCAACCGAGCAGGTGGACACATCTACGGTGATTATGTCGGGCTTCATCGCCCTGGCCGCCGTGGCGATCGCGATGTGGGCACGGCGCACGTCGCTTGCACGTCTCGCCCGCTCCTCGGTCACGGGACTCACCGATCTTCGGGTCACCACGTTCGGCTACCTCCACAAGCTCTCCATGCTCCACGTTCAGTCAGAGCGTCGAGGGGCGCTCGTCAGCCGTGTCACGTCGGACATCGAGACGATGCAGCAGTTCATGGAATGGGGCGGCGTCGGAATCATCCTGGGAGTTGCACAGATCCTGCTTGCCGTGATCGTGATGCTCGTGTACGAGTGGCGCCTCGCTCTGATGATCACCGCCGGGGTGATGGTCTACATGGTGATGCTGCTCTGGTTCCAGGGGATCCTGCGTCGCGCTCACGACAGAGTGCGGGAACGGGTCGCGGACTCACTCTCCGTTGTCGGCGAGGCCACGGCGGGTCTCCCGACGGTCCGCGCGTTCGGGATGGAATCGGTGGTCATGGGGAAGGTCAGTACGGCCCTTGATCGCCAGTACCGGGCCGAGTACGGGGCGGGTGCCCTCGCCGCGGTGCTGTTCTCATCCGCTGAGTTGTTCGCGGGAGTCATCACAGCGTCGGTCATTGCCGTGGGCGTGATCTTCGGCGTGTCGTGGGGACTCAGCGCTGGGACCCTGGTCGCGTTCCTGTTCCTTGTGACGCTTCTCGTCGAACCCGTCCAGATGCTTGTGGAGACGATCAACCAGGCGCAGTCGGCCGGTGCAGGTCTCCGCAAAGTGTTGACCCTTCTCGATACACCGATCGAAGTGGCGGACCCGATCGATGGCGTGGCACTGCCCGACCGCCCTCTTGGTGTGCACTTCGAGGGTGTCCGCTTCCGGTATCCGACGGGCGATGACGTACTCCACGGCGTCACCGTTTCGATAGCGGCGGGAGAGCGAGTTGCCGTAGTAGGAGAGACCGGGTCGGGGAAGACGACGTTCGCGAAACTGGCAACACGTCTGCTGGACCCCGCTGATGGCAACATCACGATCGGCGATGTACCGATCGATCAGGTCCGCTTCCGTTCCTTGCGTTCGCGAGTGGCGTACGTGCCTCAGGAGGGGTTCCTGTTCGAGGGCACGATCGCCGACAACATCCGGTACGGCAAGCCGGACGCCGACGATGAAGGGGTTCGAGCGGCGATCGACGATCTCGGTCTTCTCGAGTGGGTCGATGCGCTTCCAGACGGGATCAGTACGCGGGTGGGAGAGCGAGGCAGCAACCTTTCGGCCGGAGAGCGGCAACTTGTCGCCATCGTCCGGGCATGGATCGCCAATCCGGACCTTCTTGTACTCGACGAGGCGACATCTGCGGTCGATCCGGCGCTCGAGGTCCAGATTCGCCGTGCGATCGAACATCTGACATCGGGCCGCACGTCGATCGCCGTCGCCCACCGGCTCTCGACGGCGGAGGCATCCGACACGGTCCTCGTTTTCGACGCCGGCCGTTTGGTCGAGCGTGGCCCGCACCGGGAACTCGTGGAGGCCGGTGGCGTGTATTCGGATCTGCACCGGGATTGGGAGGGGTCAGTGGTTGAGTAGCTGAGTAGCCGAGTAGCGGAGTAGCGGAGTAGGAACTGGTGCGGAGTTTGAAGTACCACTCAGCTACCCAGCTACCCAGCTACTCGGCTCCCCAAACCATGTGACCGATTCGGTCCCGACCGCGTCATACCCCACGAATAGGAACTTGGAGGTTCATTGTGAAGAACGAAGCAAGCTGGGATCGTATCGTGCGTGTGGTGGGTGGTGTCGTGTTGATCGGGCTCGGTCTCGGCGGCGTGATCCCGTCGCCGTGGGGATGGGTCGCTGCCGCGGCCGGTGCCGTATTCTTGGTCACCGGTATCGTCGGCGTTTGCCCGATCTACGCCCTTCTGCGTGTTCGCACGAATGGCGACGAGGCCGGCAGTTGATCAGCGACCCTTTCTGCTTGGAGCGATGCAATGGCGAAGACACGATCTGAGATTCTGTACTTCTACGGATCCAACTGTCCCGTGTGCAAGACGATGGCGCCGTTCGTCGACGAAGCCGGGGAGAAGTTCGAGGGTCGGGTGGCGCTCCGCAAGGTGAACACCTCGCAGAACCAGAAGCTCGCTCAGCAGTACCGGGTCATGGCGGTTCCGACCACCGTGGCGCTCTCCGACGGCGCTGAAGTCACGCGCGTCGTCGGAGCGCGAACGCCCGGAGGCCTGCGGCGGCTGTTCGAGTCCGCCGAGACCGGCGAGGTTCTCGAATCGGGGATCTCGACGGTCGATCGGGGCATCCGTATCGGCGTCGCCGTTGGATTCGCAGGTTTCGCTCTTTGGACCGGGGTCTGGGTGTTGTGGATCCTTGCCGCTGTCGCACTCGTGTTCGCATTCTGGGACAAGATCCGTCGATGAACGACACCCGACCGGGTCGGGTACCGTTGCGTCGCCATGCACCACGCAAGTGTGAGAACCCCCGAGCCGGGTTGGCTTTTCGACACCTTCGCCGATGGCGTCTACACGCTGGCGTACCGGATCATCCGGGATCGCCATCTCGCGGAGGATGTTGTCCAGGAGACGTTCATCAAAGTGATCCGTTCGCTGGCGAGCTATCGCGGGGACGGGCCGATCGCAGCCTGGATCTACCGCATCGGGTATCACCAGGCGATCGCCGTGACGCGGCGTCGACGGGAGGAGCCACTGGATCCGATCGTCATTGCGGTCGAGATGGATCGTCCGACCGAGACGGTCGAGGAGCAGGTGCTGGCGGGGGAACTAGCGGCCCGACTCGACGAAGCGATCGGGTCGTTGTCGGAATCAGAGCGCGCGGCATTCGTGTTGCGCGACGTGGAAGGTCTCTCGACCGCGGAAGTTGCCGCTGCTCTGGAGATCTCGGAGTCGGCGGTGAAGATGCGTCTCGCCCGAAGCCGTGAGACGTTGCGAAGGCATCTGAAGGAGTACCTGACATGAATGTCAACTGCGATCAACTCACCGGTCTGCTGCCCGATTTCTTCGACGGGGGCCTCTCGACGGAGCAGTCGGATGCGGCTATCGATCACCTGGCTACCTGCGAGGCATGTCGCCTCACCGTCGATGAACTGGAAGGGGTGAGGACGCTGGCAGGCGACCACGGTCGACTCGAACTGCCGCAGGCAAGCAAGGACCGGATCCGTCGTTCCCTCGGCCTCGACTGAAATCGCTCACCGATCGGCGGCAGCGGGCGAACTGTGGGCCGGCGAAGCACCTATGGGCGGCTGCGAGCCCCCGATCGTCCGATGCCAGGCTCACCGGCGGTGGCCCTCACATCGGTCGAGTCCTACGCGGCCTCGACCTCGTGCCGTAAGTCTTCGCTTCTGCTGCCAAACGGCTCTCTTCCGCTGTGGTCCCCAGGTGCGTTCCCTCTGCGTCTCCGGCGGGAGTAGAAGGGTTCGCAGTGCTTCCCCGGGGATTTGGTGTGGCCGCCCCACAGGACGCACAATGTACGGGCTGGAGGCACTCTCAATGTTGGAACTCGTTGATCTCAGTAAACGATTCGGTGACGTCGTGGCGCTCGACGGCGCCGGCTTCACCGTTGAGAGCGGGCGCATCCTCGGCTTCCTCGGTCCGAACGGCGCCGGGAAGACCACAGCGATGAGGGTCGTGTTCGGACTCATCCGACCCGACGCCGGGACCGTGCGATGGAACGGCGAACCGGTCGGTCCTGCGGAGCGGCTGCGCTTCGGCTACATGCCGGAAGAGCGTGGTCTCTATCCGAAGATGAAGGTCCACGACCAGCTCGTCCACTTCTCCCGGCTCTCGGGTCTCTCCAAAGCGGAAGCGAACGATGCCGTCGACCACTGGCTCGGCGTCCTCGGTCTCGCCGACAGGGGCGATGGGAAGCTCGACGATCTATCACACGGCAATCAGCAGCGGGTTCAACTGGCGGCGGCCCTCGCACATAACCCCGATCTTCTGATTCTCGACGAGCCGTTCGCCGGGTTGGACCCCATCGGGGTCGAGTCACTCGCCGAGACGCTGCGGGAGCTGGCTTCCGGCGGTGTGACGATCGTGTTCTCGAGCCACCAACTCGATCTCGTTGAGGACGTGTGTCAGGACGTCGCCATCATCGCCGAGGGACGTGTTGTGCTCTCGGGGCGACTCGACGACATCAAGAACCGTTCGACGAAGCGACGTCTCACGATCGACATCGACGGGCAGCCATGGATACCGGATGTGCCCGGTGTCGAGATCGTCGATGGGCCGGGACCCTCCCACTGCATCGTGGACGACGACGCTCCGATCGCAGATCTGCTCGCCGCCGCGAACGCTGCCGGGACGGTGAATCGGTTCGTATTCGAGCCGCCTCGTCTCACCGACCTGTTCCGTGAGGCGGTGAAGTCATGAAGCCGTGGAGCCAGGTGGCGTTGTTGGCGAAGAGAGAGTTCTCCGAGCGGGTGCGGAACAAGACGTTCATCATCACGATGTCGCTCCTGGTGGTGGCCATCCTGGCGATCGGGCCGGCCGTCAACTTCTTCTCGGGAGGCGAAGACGAGGCGACGATGATCGGCTTGGCCGGGGAGGAACTACCGGGAATCGAACAGGAACTTCACACTCAGGCAGCCCTGTTCGATTTGGAGATCGAAGTCGCCCGGTTCCCGTCCCGAGACGAGGTGGAGACGGCACTGACCGAGGGAGACGTGGCGGTCGTCCTCGTCGAGGGGACCCAGATCGTGTTCCACGAAAACGTTTCGTCGCGACTGACGGCGCTTGTCCACAGCGCCATCGATACGACGGTGAAGACCGGGGCGCTCACCGGATTGGGGCTTTCGGAGGGTGAGATAGCGTCGGTCGTTGAGCCAATTCCAATCGAGGTCACGACGCTCGAAGAGCAGAACATACAGGATGATGCCAAGCGGGGCGCGGCGTTCGTCGGGGCGATCTTCCTGTACATATCCATCATCATGTTCGGCCAGTTCGTGGCGATGGGCACCGTTGAGGAGAAACAGAACCGGGTCGTCGAAGTCATCCTCTCGCGTGTCCGACCCTGGCAGGTGCTCGTCGGGAAGGTGGCAGGGATCGGCCTGCTGGGATTGCTGCAACTCGCCATCTTCGCAGGGGCCGCATACATCTCGGCCCAACTCGCCGACTTGCCAGACATCGACGTGGCTGCGATCGGTCTGCCGATTATCACTTCGCTGCTCTTCTGGTTCATCCTCGGCTACACGTTCTACGCGTTCCTGTATGCGGCCGTGGGATCGACGGTGTCGCGACAGGAGGACCTCCAGGGAGCGCTCATGATTCCCATCGCTCTGATCCTGCCGGGATACCTTCTCGCGATCATGGCGGCAGAGGATCCCGACGCCTTGCTCCCGACGGTCGCTTCCTGGCTACCTCCCTGGGCGCCGTTCGTGATGCCCGTACGAATCGCCGCCGGCTCGGCCCAATCATGGGAGATCGCGGTGGCGATCGTCGGGACGGTGCTCGGGGCCATCGCTCTTGTATGGATCGGCGCTCGCGTCTACTCGGGGGCGCTGCTCCGAACGGGCGGAAAGGTCAAACTCCGCGAAGCCTGGAAAGCGGCGGCTGAGTAGCCGAGGAAGAGCTGTGAGCCGTGAGCTGTGATCTATGAGCAAGAAGGCGGAGTCTTCGCTGACTACTGACTACCTGAGCGGCGGTCTTGAGACGAGCATCTCGGCCGTGATATCCCCGCAAGTAGCGAGCCGCTACGTGATCAGCCACTGGACTGCGCGAGTGACCAGACCCGGTTTCTCGAGCGTCGGGGTGTGGACGAGGAGAGCGGGACAGTCGACTGCTTCGGCGATGCGGTCGGCAAGGTCCGCCACGAGATGGAATCGGTGGCTCGGCGCACCGAGGACGACGAGGTTCGCTCCCCGGGACAGGCCGGTCAACGTATCGATCAGGTCGTCGGTGGGGCGGACTCGATCATCCCACGGCACTGTGAGCACCTCGCCGAGTTGCTCGTGGTACGCGTGGATCGACGCTGCCTGAGCGGGTGGTGCGTCGACCGGCGTCAGGTGGACGAACCGGATCGACGCGTCCTCGTGGCGGGCGATGTGGTCGGCTACTTCGATCTTCACCGGGTCGTACGGGCCGCCGGTTCCCAGGACCGCGATCCGGTCGATATTGTCGACCGCCCGGTTTCTGAGGAAGGCGGAATCGCAGGGCAGGTGCTCCTGGAGCCAGTGAAGGTCCCGCGTCACGTGACGGGCTGCCCGCAGATCCTGAGGAAGGTCGGCGATGAACAGGTCGACGCCTTCGCTCTCGACGAACGCGTGCACCATGCCACGCCGATCCTCGTCCGTGTAGTGCTCGGTTGTGACCTCGATGCCGAGTCTTCGCGCTTGGGCGAGATCCCCGGCGGTCGGGATCATGCGTCGTGTCCGAGCATCGAAGTTGATCACGTGAATTCGTCCGCCCGGCGCGACAGCGAGACGCAACGCGAGACGGAACAACGTGTGCTGCCGGCTCGGTCGCGTTGGACGTCGGATCAGGACGAGGATGTGCTTTCGCCCTCCCGTCGCCACTGCGGCAGCACTGTTCTGAATAAGTCGGGCGTCCTCGCGCAGTCGGAATGCATCGCGCGCCGCCGATTCCTTGACGGCCCGGGACTGACCGAACACGCGGTACCAGATCGTGCCGGCAACGACGAAGATCCCGGCACCGAGGAGAGGAATGATCCCCATCTGGGTGAGAAGTAGTAGAGCGGTCACGATCCCGAAGATCTGAACGGCCGGGTACATCGGTGAGCGGAACTTGGGCTGGTACCAATCGAGATCGCTCTCGCGGAAGGCGATCAACGCCAGGTTCACCAGGGCGAACACAAGGAGTTGGAATGCCGAAGCGAGTTTGGCGAGTTCGATGAGGGGGACGAAGAGGACGAGAAGTATGAGCATGACCCCGGTCACGGCGATACCGGCAATGGGTGCTCCGGATCCCTTCCCTATCTGTGCGAGGAACGGGGGAGCGAGCGAGTTCCTCGCCATGGCGAACGGGTATCGGGCTGAGGCGATGATGCCCGAGTTCGCCATCGAAACGAGAGCCAGGACGGCCATGCCGGCCACGACGTATGTGCCGGCCGATCCGAGGAAATGCGCTGCCGCCGTGAGGATCGGCGTCTCCGTATGTGCCAGTTCGTCGGCGGGTGTCACGCCGACCATCACGGCGACCACAGCGGGGTACAGGATCATCGCGACTCCGACCGAGATCAGCATGCTTCGCGGGATGTTGCGGCCCGGACGCTTCACCTCCTCCGCGACACTCGCGACCTGTGTGACCCCGATGTACGCCACGAACACGACCGCCGTTCCAGAGAGCAACCCTGTGATGCCTTCCGAAAAGAACGGTTCGTAGCTCTTCGGGTCGGTGGTTGGTGCGCCGAGGATGACGAACCCGACGAGCAGTCCGAGGACGACCGTGACCAGTACTTTCTGGAATCTGGCCGTCTCCTGGACGCCGATGAGATTGATGATGATGAGCACGACGGCGAGTGCCGCCGCGATGGGGCGTTCGGGATGGTCGACGAAGAATTCGAGGTAGGCGGAGAGACCGACGAGAGCAAATGACGCCTTGAAGACGAGCGAGAACCACACACCGAAACCGGCGATCGTTCCCATGAGCGGGCCCATCGCCCGGTCGATGTAGAGGTAGGTGCCTCCGGCTTCGGGCATGGCCGTCGCCATCTCGGACTGAGACAGCGCCGCCGGGATCACCACGATGCCGGCGAGGAAGAACGCCAGTATCACGGCTGGGCCGGCGATCTTGAACGCGAGTCCCGGCAACACGAAAATGCCCGATCCGATCATCGCTCCGATCGAGATCGTGAAGACCGCGTACAAACCGAGCGATCGGCGCAGCGAGCCGCTCGAATGAGGCGACGAATTGGTATCTGGTGTCGTCAAGGTGTCCGCAAACCTAGTTGGCATCGAGGCGGTGCGATAGGGGTCAGATCAGAAGACGGAGGCAATGGTCAATCCAGGATCCATTCGGTTCGCGACGCTCGCGCTTGATCGACATCGACCGCAGCAAGGAGCGTTCCTCCGATCAGGAAGAAGGCGGTCAGGAACAGAATCGAGAGCCTGGCCGATCCGGTGAGGATGTCAACGCCGGCGAAGATCAGGGGTCCGAAGATGGCGCTGAACCGCGAGAACACGGAGTAGAAACCGAAGAACTCGGCTGAGGCGTTTTCGGGGATCATCGATCCGTAGAGCGAGCGCGAGAGCGCCTGGACACCGCCGAGGACGAGTCCGGCGAGTGCGCCGATCGCAAGGAACGCGCCTGCTTGGCCCACCGGCAGGAAGTAGCCGCCGACGGTGACGAACGTCCATCCGACGATGGAAACGAGGATCGCCTTCTTCGCTCCGACCATTCCCGCCAGCCATCCGAAGGCGAGCGCGCCGAAGAACGCGACGAGTTGGATCACCACGAACACAGCGGCGATCGTCGTCGTTGACAGTTCGAGCGTCTCGGATGCGAAGACCGGTGTGATCTTGATGACCGTCAG
>JAUXCV010000005.1 GCA_030618675.1 Acidimicrobiia bacterium
AGAAAAAGAAACTAAGCCAATAGAGTCGAAGAAAACAATATCTGGCAAAAGAGGCGGCGGCTTCGGATTGTTCGGCGGGTTGGGTGGCGCTGACCTATGACGATGGACCGATTCCGGGCCGGACCGACGCGGTGCTGGCAGCGTTGGATCGTGCCGGGGTCCCGGCGACGTTCTTCACGGTTGGATATCTGGTCCGGTCGTATCCGGACATCGTCCGTAGAACCGTTGATAGCGGCCATGTCGTGGCTAACCACACCTACCGGCATGAGATCCTTACCTACTTGTCGAACTCAGGCATCGTGAGCACGATCGATCGAGCCGATGCCGCGCTCCGCGCTACCGGCGTCAACCCGGCGCGACTCGTACGTCCACCGGGCGGGAACACCAACTCGCGGGTGAAGAGCGCGATCGAAGGAGCCGGGTATCGGCAGGTGATGTGGACCTGGGGTCCGCTCGACTACAAGCCGATCAGCGCCTGGACCATTTCTAGCGGCATCATCAACCATGCCAAGGATGGAGCCGTATTCGTGCTCCATGACGGTTCTGGGAACTATCGCAACACGGCTGCGGCGGTGGATCGGATCGTGTCGACGCTGCATGCACGGGGATACTGCTTCGGGGTGTTGGACAACCAGGGCAACATCGTGCCCTCCGGGTCCGGTGCGCCCGCCGAGCCCGAGGTCGACCAGTGTGCGCCACCGACGCAGACCGCACCAGACTCGGCAGGCGTGGGTGTGGTCGACACCGCACGCGGCTTCTGGTATTTGCGAGATCCACTCAACGTCCGGACGACGGGGTTCTACTACGGAAATCCCGGGGACTATCCGTTCATGGGGGACTGGGACGGAGACGGCGTCGATACACCGGGTCTCTATCGACGGTCTGATGGCTACGTGTATCTACGGAACTCGAACACGTCGGGCATTGCGGACGTGGCGTTCCTCTTCGGCAATCCGGGTGACCTTCCGGTCCCCGGCGACTTCAACGGCGACGGGTTCGACACGGTGTCGCTCTACCGGCCCGACGAGACACGGTTCTACATCATCAACCAGCTGGGATCGGGCGGGGCCGGTCTCGGTGCTGCCGACTATGAGGTCTCGTTCGGCAGTCCCGGCGATCAGCCGATCGCCGGAGATTTCGACGGTGATGGCGTCGATACGGTCGGCATCTATCGTTCGTCGTCGGGTCTGGTCTCGTTCGCTGCGTCTCCGGCGACTTCGTTCTTCTACGGTTCGGCGAACGACTACGCCCTGATGGGCGCTTACGAGGGTGGTGCGAAGGACACGATCGGCGTGTACCGCGAGAACGGCACCATGTTCTATCTCCGCTCCTCGAACACGTCGGGTGCCGCGGATCACGAGTTCAGCTACGGCAAGCGCGGCTTCATCCCGATTGTTGGCTACTTCGGTGACCTCCACGGCACGTCCATGCCCCCACAATCGGACGTATGCGAGTTCCCAGTAGCCGAGTCCTGAGCAGCGAGTTCTGAACCCATTCCCTCGACCGAATCGGTTCTTCGCCTCCTCCCAGGATGAGGCGTGAGTTCCGAGTTTCAATCGGTTCTCTTCCTCCCTCAGGGGGAGGTGCGAGTTCCGAGTTTCAGTCGGTCCTCTTCCTCCCCCTCAGGGGGAGGTGCCGAGCGTAGCGAGGTGGAGGGGGTCAAGGAGGAGTTCCAACCCGAGATCGGCGTACCGCACACCTGTCCCACCGGCGTAGCCGGGGGGACGCGAGGAGCTTGCGACGAGCAGGGGGGCGTCTTCGCCGCAGGGGGGGTCGTTCAGAGGTCCCGACCGATCAGATGGAAGGATCCCTTGCCGGCGCTTCGGTCCACGGCACGGCTACATGAGCCGATTCCGGCCGGATCACGAGCCACCACAACGGGAGGCTCAACAGGCTCAGAACGTAGAGGCCGAAGGCGTATCGGAACTCCTGCGCCGGGGTGGTCGCAGCCACGTTGATGAACTGTGCGGCGATCAGGGCACCGGCCCACAGCAGCGGGCGGAGACGGCGCCGGAAGGCGATCGCAACGTAGGTAGCAATGCCGGCGAGGATCACCAGTGCAGGCCGCCACGTGAACCAGATCCGGGAGTCCTGTTCGATCCACTGGTACTGGGCCAATGTGAACTTGTAGGCATGGTCCGAGATGGGCGCCCGGGCGATGCCGAGCGTGTTGGGCGGGATCTGGAACGGTGGTCGGTGGAGGAACGCTTCGGATGGCTGCACCGGCCAGAACAGGTAGGAGGCGGCGCAGAGACGGTGGCCGGCAACAATCGGGACGTGGGTGAGCACGGATCGTGCAACCAGGCTTCGATAGGTCCACGGATCATCGCGGGCCACCGAAGTGTCGAACTCGGGGTGGAACACGAGGGGCGTCGAGTCCGTGCACATGTACTCGCTGCTCCAAACGTCGAGCGGTCCGACGGCTTCGATGAGCGCCAGATCATCGGTATCGAACCAGTCGGGGTCGTGGACGACGACCGACGCGACGTCCGACATGAACACCTCGGCGGGTTCGATCGTGCCGGCATGGACGGGCAGCACGACGAGAAGGACGGCGGGAACGATCACACCGATCCCGATCACCGTCCCGATCGTCGCCAGGAGTGACTTCCATTGGTGGCGGAAGCCGATCGCCAATGCGATGACGAGCAGGATGACCGTGATCTTGCCGTTCGGTCGGAAGGCCCAGATGAGTCCGAGCGCCGCGCCGAGCCGTAGCGGGCCGGCGAACGATCCCCAGAAGCGGTCCCGATCACGGGCGAGGAGGACTAGTTCCGTGAACGCCCACACCAAAGCGAGGGTGTATGGCACGTCCTTCCAGACGGTGATGGTCATCGTCGCGACCATCGGTAGGGCAGCCGTCACCCAGGCCGCACCGACCGACAGCCACCACGGAACGCCTACCTGCGTGAGTCGCCTGGCGACCAGACCCAGGAGACCGGCGAGAACGACGACCTGCACGAGCGTGACCACCCCGGTGTGGTCCCACACGCTCGTCACCACCCACAGCGAGAACGTGTGGAAGATCGGATGGAAATTGAAGAAGTCGAACCGGGCGGCTTGGCCCATCTGGTCGACCGAGTCCGATGACAGCATCCCGGGAAACCAGCCGAGCCACCACACGAGGAGTGGGAGAACGCTCAACCATCCGAGCCACAGCGCAAGGTTCGCGCTGGGGGGTCGCCGCGACGTCATCGAATCCACCTCGGTCTGTTCATGGTGCGGATGGTAGGGAATCCGACTCGGGCGGTCAGCGAGCAGCGGTCTGTGGTCTTCCGATCGACACGTACTCGAAGCCGGCGTCGGCGGCGTCGTCGGGATCGTACAGGTTCCGCAGGTCGACGAGCACGGGATGAGCCACGATCCCGTGCAGTCGTGCCAGGTCGAGGGTGGCGAACTCGCCCCACTCGGTAGCGATCACGACCGCATCTGCGCCTTCGGCGGCCGCGTAGGCATCGGCACAGAACGCGACGCCGGTGACCTCCTTCCGAGCGTTCTCCATGCCCTGCGGGTCATAGACCCGTACCTCGGCTCCGACAGCCACCAGCCCTTCGGCGATACGGACGGCGGGGGATTCGCGCAGGTCGTCGGTATTGGCTTTGAACGTGATTCCGAGGAGCGCGATCTTCGCTCCGTCGACCGGGACAGCCAGGGCGTCGGAGATCTTGTCGACCATCCGGTCTCGTCGCTCGTCGTTCACGGAGATCGCAGCGCCGACGAGTTTCGAAGGCACCCCGACACGCTCACCCGATCGATACAAGGCCTGCGTGTCCTTCGGGAAACACGAACCGCCGTAGCCCGGCCCCGCAGCGAGAAACCGGTCTGAGATCCGGCTGTCCATCCCCATGCCGGTGGCGATGTCCTCGACGCATGCACCGACCTCCTCGGAGAGATCCGCCATCTCATTGATGAACGACAGCTTCACCGAGAGGAACGCATTCGATGCGTACTTCACCAACTCTGCAGTCTCCACCGTCGTGAACAACGACGCCGCTCCGCGATGGAGAAGCGGCTGGTACATGTGCCGGAGCGCGTCGGCACTGTCCTCATCATCGGCGCCGACCACGATCCGGTCCGGATGCATGAAATCCTCGACGGCTGCGCCCTGGCGGAGAAACTCCGGATTCGACGCCATCCCGAAATCGAGATCGGGTCGAAGATCCTGGATAGCGTCGCGGACGTCCCGCGTAGTACCAACCGGGACTGTCGACTTCATCACAACCGTCGCGCCCGCATCGAGATGCGGAGCCAGCGATCCGAGCGCTGCCCGCACGGCGGTGAGGTCAGCGTCGCCGTTGGGCAACGAAGGCGTACCGACGGCAATCATGACCGCATCCGATCCGGGCACAACGCCGCCGTAGTCCGTGGTGAACGAGAGTCGGCCGGCGACGGCATTGCGCCCGACCATCTCACAGAGACCCGGTTCGTAGATCGGAATCGAACCTGACTTCAGGAGTTCGATCTTCCCGTCATCGATGTCCAGGCATGCGACGGTATGGCCGAGCTCGGAAAGGCAGGCACCCGTCACGAGACCTACATACCCGGTTCCGATAACAGTGATTCGCATGTGGTCTCCAGTTGGGGAAGCGCAGAGTTTACGTGTCTGTGACTCGGACGGCTTCAATGTATGAAGCAACAGATCCGTTGTGGAAGCTCACTCGGTTCTGCTGTGCCGTCCTGGGCACATGGACGACCGCACATGGCATGTGATCTCTCAGAGCCGGAGATCACCGGTAGCACACGGAATCGGTTGGTCTGCCCGTTTCGGCGGCGCGGAAGCGCTCCGTGGGGTTGATCCCTCGCTATCGTCTCGGACACCAGCCACGTACCACAGCCGGACCGGGGAACGATGCAACCGAGCGATGTCATTGTCGTCATGCCGACCTACAACGAGGTCGGCAATGTCGAGGCCATGGCTCGAGGCGTTTCCATACACGGCTATCGGTTGCTGATCGTGGACGACAGTTCGCCGGACGGAACGGGTCAAGTCGCTGACACAATTGCCGCCGACAACCCCCTTGTTGAAGTGCTTCACCGTTCGGCGAAAGAGGGCCTCGGCGCCGCATACTCCGCCGGGTACGAGGAGGCCGTCGCGAAGGGAGCGCGAATCACCTGCGGGATGGACGCCGACATTTCGCACGATCCTGTCGATCTTCCGAGGCTCGTTGCTGCGGTCACGGACGGTGCAGATATCGTGATCGGTAGTCGCTACGTCAAAGGTGGCGGCGTGTCGAACTGGAGTTTCGCCCGGCGAATGCTGTCGCGGGGTGGCAACTACTACGCAAGAACCCTGCTCGGGTTGGGTGTGCACGACGCCACGGCAGGATTCCGGGCGTACAAGACCGAATCCCTGATGGCCCTCGAACCACATACCTGTGAGGCATCGGGCTACGGATTCCTGGTCGAGATGACCTATCGGGCAACGCGTGCCGGGTACGAAATCGTCGAAGTGCCCATCGTCTTCAGCGATCGCACCGTCGGGGATTCCAAGATGAATCTATCCATCGCCTTCGAGACCCTGCGTCTCGTCACCGGTTGGGGCGCTGAGAGGATCGTCCGACGCCTGCGATCGTGGATACCTCGCAGGTGATCGGGGCCTTCTCGTCTCCGTTGCACAGGAAGTCTGGTGTCTCCTTTCGCTGCATTTGGCATCGGACTGGGCCCGCTCGGCTCCGGTTACAGGCGATGCCCGGGAGTTTGAGTTGCGGGTCGAGCATCAATCGGCGGGGCGACTCCAATCGTCGTTGGGATGAGAGAGATCGCATTGGCCTATGTGAGTCCTTGAGTGGAGTTGGGAGCCGCTGCACGTGAATGCCACGTCGTCCAAGGATCGCCTCACTGCTGTTGTCGTCGTGCTGGTCGTTGTGGCTCTGGCTTCTGTGATTCGATTGTTGGGACTCGGATACGGCACTCCGTATCTCCATCACCCCGATGAGCCCATCGGTCTTCGAGTTGTCCAGACGATGGTGCGTGATGGCGACATCAATCCACATTTCTTCGATTGGCCGTCTCTTCCGCTCTATATCCAGGCGGCGTCGTATGCCGCATATGTCGAAGTGGGCACGGCCGTCGGATACTTCGACGGCCCCGAAGACGTCGCATTGCCACAGATCCAGGTCATGGGCACCGGCATCCTGGCCAATCCGAACACGCTTGCTGTTGGCCGGCTCACGACAATGATCTTCAGCATCGGCCTCGTACTCCTCGGCCTCTGGGCGACATGGTGGATCACGCGACGTGGATGGGTGGCAGCCCTCGCAGGCGGTCTGATCGCGCTTGAACCGCTGCTGGTGAAGAACGGTCGGTGGATGACGCCGGACACGTTCGTCGCATTCTTTGCTTTGGCAGCGATTGTGATGGCGATCGTGGTGTATCGAAGCGGCCGATGGTGGCAGTATGCACTAGCGGGAGCGTTCGCCGGCTTCGCCGCATCGTCCAAGTACAACGCGGCCGCTGTCGTGGTGGCGATTGCTGTTGCCCACGCTCTCCGGTACCGGAAAGCATTCTTTCTCAGGAGCGGGATATACGTCGCAGCAACTGCGTCTCTGGTGGCATTCGTTGCGACGATGCCTTCCCTCATTCTCGCTCCTTCGGAGGCGCTGGGAGGAGTCGTTGATGTCTTCAGTCATTACTCATCGGGGCACTTCGGATCTGAAGGAGGGCAGGTTGCGTTCTACCTGACCACATTGGCGAAGAATCTCGGACCTCTCCTGATCCTCGTTCCGATGGCATTCGTGGGGGCAAAACTCCGTCCGGTCAGTGTCATCCTGATCAGCTATCCGGTTGTCCAGTTGCTGATGCTGTTCAGATTCACCGTTCGGTTCGACCGCAACCTCCTGCCGATCGTCGCTCCCTTGTTGATACTGACTGCTCTTGGAACGATGAACAGCTACGACATTCTGCGTCGACGTTCCGGGAGGGCCGCCGTCGCTGCGGTCATAATGGCCGCAGTCCTTGCCGTGATGGCGATCCCGGGTCTATGGCAGTTGGCGCAAGACACCGAGAAGTACTCTGGTGACCATCGCGCGGAAGCGCGATCGTGGTTCGCAGCCAACGCCAGTTTCGGTTCTACGGTGGTCGTGGATGCCTATTCGCCATGGACCGACCCATCTCGATTCGACGTGATTTCGGACGGCCTCGTGTTGCGCAACGATCGAGTGTTCGATGTAGCTCCGGACATGGTGATTCTGACACAGCGTGGATCCGGGAGGTTCACTGCCGATCCAGAGCGTTACCCTGAACAGGTTGAGAGATACAAACGGTTGCTGGACGAGTATTGCGTGGTTCAGCGTTTCGGCGGACACGAAGCGGTCGAGTTCCTGTCGCGCGATTGTGGTGCGTGATCGCAGTCTGGAGGCTGGAGGTATGGAGGACGGAGCAATGGTTGCGGTCTCTGAAGCAAACCGGGGGAGCATCAGAGATGGGCAGATCGGTGACCACAGGGGGCCTGGTGGATCAAGCCCAAGGCTCTCGATCCATCGCCTCCACAATGCCTCGAATTGCCCGTTCCAATCCTGCCCTGTAGGGCGGAAGTGGTGAGAGGCTGAGCGAATCGAGTCTCTCTGATTCGAGCGCGCCATTCTCAGGGCGTCTTGCAATCGTCGGATACTCGGCCGTCGTACAAGGACGAACCCGTTCCGGATCGTGACCGGCTATGGAGAGCACCTCGCGTGCCAGTTCATACCGTGAAACCGTCTCTTGATTGGTCAGGTGGAGCATGCCCTCGACGCCTTGGTGCACAGCATCGAGTACTGCAGGAGCAAGGTCGTCGGCAATGGTGGGTGTTCCCCGTTGATCGTTGACGACTGAGATGGTGTCTTTCCTGGTCGCCTCGAGAATCGCTTGCGCGAAATTTCGATGGCTCCCCGCAATGACCCACGACGTTCGAACGACCAGAGTCTTCGGGTTGACGTCCAGTGCCGCAATTTCGCCGGATCGCTTTGTTTGCCCGTACACGTTGAGGGGATTGGGGAGGTCTGATTCGACGTACGGACCGTGGTTCGTGCCGTCAAAGACGTGATCGGTGGAGAACGTAGCGAACCGGGCGCCAGTGCGGTGTGCGAAGGCTGCGAGGTCACCTACGGCGGTGGCGTTGACAGTCTGCGCCGTTGCGAAATCCGCTTCTGCCTGATCGACGGCTGTGTACGCGGCGCAGTTGATGATGATGTCGGGATCGAGCGGTTCCAGAACTTGCGGGATTCGCGTCTCCGTGTCGCAGAGATCGAAGCTGTCTCGCGAGAGGTACGTGGCGTCATCTCCGAGGAGCGTCCGAAACGCGGTGCCCACTTGTCCTTCGGCGCCAACGATGACGATCATTGGAAGGAGATCATCGTCGACTCACCGACGGCCAACTCCGCGAAACCGGGCGGGGCCTCACTGTCGAGGTGGCTCCGTCGGCCGACGAGCGAGTTACGGATGCGCCAACCGTCGATAGTGGACTCTTCGAGGATGATTGATGCCTCGATCGTGGTGTTGGTGATGCGACTGCCGGGGCCGATCGCTGTGTTGGGTCCGATGACCGTCCCCGTGAGATGCACGTTCTCTCCGATCACAGCGGGTCCGGTGATCTGGCAGTCCGTGATTGTCGCTCCACGCCCGACGACCACCGGGGCCTGGATGGCGGTATCGATGAGTTCACCGTCGACCTGGTGCACCAGATCTTCGAGAATCAACTCGTTGGCGTGCAGCAGGTCACTCTTCCTACCGGTGTCTTTCCACCAACGCTGCACAAGACTTGAGCGCACAGTCTTCCCGTTGTCGATGAGTTGCTGGATCGCGTCGGTGATCTCATACTCGCCTCGCGGAGAGGGGCTGATCGCATCGATTGCCTCGCCGATGGAATCATCGAAGAGGTATACGCCTACGAGAGCGAGATCGGACGGCGCATGACGGGGCTTCTCGACCAAACGAACGACATGTCCTTCGTCGTCGAGTTCTGCCACGCCAAAGGATGAAGGATTGCTCACTTGCTGAAGGAGGATCTGACTGTTGGGCCGGTGCTTCTCGAAGTCGGAGATGACGTCGGTGATACCCCCTCTGACGAGGTTGTCGCCGAGATACATGAGCACGTCATCGTCGTCGATGAACGGAAGCGCCATCTTGAGGGCGTGGGCAAGGCCGAGCGGTTGATCCTGGACGATGTATGTGATCTTCAGACCGAAATCTGAGCCGTCCCCCACAGCCTCGCGTATCTCGGCACCGGTTTCGGGGGAGATGATGATCGCGGTGTCACGGATCCCTGCCGCCGCGAGATCCCGCAATCCGTAGAACAGGATGGGGGTGTTGGCGATCGGGATCAACTGCTTCGCCATTGAATACGTGATCGGCCTCAAGCGAGATCCGGTTCCTCCGGCAAGTACGACGCCCTTCATCGCGATTCTCGCAACGGCCGCCACCACCGGTCATGTCGTCGGTACCAGTCAGCGGTCTTGATGATTCCATCGCTCAATTCGCGTTGTGGCTTCCAGCCCAGGGTTTGAAGCTTGGAGGTATCGACGGCATATCGGAAGTCGTGCCCAAGGCGGTCTTCGACGTGGGCGATGCGGGATGCGTCTTCGCCCAGGGCATCGAGGATCAGATGGGTCAACTCGCGATTCGAGGTCCGGAATCCGGATCCAATGTTATAGATCTCGCCGGCTTGTCCGGCATCAACAAGTAGGTGAAGCGCCGAGCAATGATCCTCGACGAATAGCCAATCCCGCTCGTTGCTTCCATCACCGTAGAGCGGGATGTTCTCTCCTTCGAACAGATTCGTGAGGAACAACGGGATGATCTTCTCCGGAAACTGGTATGGACCGTAGTTGTTTGTGCATCGTGTAACGATCGTGTTGTACCCGTAGGTAGTCCAGTAGGAAAGGACCAGAAGATCCGATGCAGCCTTCGAAGACGAGTAGGGCGAACTCGGGTTGAGGCATCGAGTTTCGAACGCCTCACCTTCGGTGACCGATCCGTAGACCTCGTCGGTCGAGACATGGACGAAGCGGGAGATGTTGTGTCGTCTCGCGGCTTCAAGGAGGATGGCAGTACCGATCACATTGGTCTCGAGAAACACCATTGGGGATTCGATTGAGCGATCGACATGGCTCTCGGCAGCGAAGTGCACTACGACGTCATTTCCCTGCATCACCTCGTCGACGATTTCTGGATCACGGATGTCGCCCCGAACAAAGGTGTGATTCCGGTTCTCGTTCAATTCGTCAACGGTGGCCTGGACACCGGCGTACGTCATGGCATCGAGATTCGTGACGTGCGAACCGGGTTCGTGTTCTAGCACGTATCGAATGAAGTTCGATCCGATGAAGCCCGCACCACCTGTAACGAGGTATCGACGTCCCATGAGAGCGTTCAGGCTACATCACCTGTAGACCGGGGCATCGACGAGCCGTGCCCCTGCAGCGTCCTTGGGGGAGAGGATCGGACTCACGCCACCCAGCGGCCACTCGATGCCGATGTCGGGATCGTCCCAGACGATGGTGTGGTCCGAGCCCGACCTGTAGTAGTCCGTTGTCTTGTACATGACCAGTGCAACGTCGCTGAGCGTGAGGAATCCGTGAGCGAAGTGGTCCGGTATCCACACCTGTTTGCCATTTTCTTGGCTCAATTTCACACCGAACCAGTCGCCGAAGCTGGGCGATGACCGTCGGATATCCACGACCACGTCGAAGATCTCTCCGCTGACACACCGAACGAGCTTGCTCTGAGCATGGGGGTTCTGGAAGTGCAGGCCACGAAGCACTCCCCGGCCCGACGTCGAATCGTTGTCTTGAACGAACGCGGCGTCGATACCGGCCGCCTCAAGGAATGTCTTGCGGTTGAAACCTTCAGCGAACCAGCCGCGATCATCCTCGAAGACCCGAGGTGTCACGATCAAGACGCCCGGCAACGGAGTCGGTTCGACGCGCAAGCGCTCATCGACCGGCAGATGCTTGCCATGCGAGGGCACCGCGCCATCCTCCTTATCTTCCTACGGTGACGACCTTATCGGGCTCCTCGCGATTCCGGGCGGCAAAAGGTGACTCGAGAAACGATACTCTCGCCCCTATTGCCCTAGAATCCTGCCACCTTGTCTGCTACACGTCCCTCGTCCGCGAATTTCTCATGAGTACCACGTATTACGACTCCGACAAAGCGCGCCGCCCGCTCATCAGCGAGTTCCAGAACATATGGAACAATCGCGCTCTCGTCCGTCTCCTCGTAGGGCGAGATCTGACGGTGCGGTACAAGCGGTCCATTCTCGGTGTCTGGTGGACGTTCCTGAATCCGATGCTGACCACCGGTGTGATGTGGATCGTGTTCGGGCAGTTCTTCCGTTTCGAGATTCCAGGAGACGTCCCGTACATCGTTTATCTCCTGTCCGGGATCCTGCTGCTCACCTACTTCGCCCAGGCGACCCTCGCCGCAGGATCGGCAATCGTCAACAGTGCCGGCATTCTCACCAAGGTCTACGTCCCACCCGAGGTGTTCTCGTTCTCCGCCGCAACCGCAGCAGCGGTGAACTTCCTCATCAGCCTGATCATCCTGCTGATCGTCCAGCTCGTAACCGGCGTGGGGATACCCTGGACGGTTGTGTTGGTTCCCGTACCCGTTGTCGCGATGCTCGCTCTCACAGCGGGTCTTGGCCTGTTGATCGCCTCGGCCGCCGTACGGTTCTTCGATGTCATTGACTTCTCCGGGGTACTCATCCAGGCGATCTCGTACCTGACACCCACGTTCTATCCGATCAGCATCGTCCCCGACTCGTGGCTCTGGCTGATCCACATCAACCCGCTGTACTCATACCTTGTCGTGTTCCGTGGGTTCGTTTATGAGGGTGTCATGCCGCCAGGATGGAGTTTCGCCTACATGACCCTCTCTGCCGTACTCACACTCGTCCTCGGTGTCTGGGTGTTCTCCCGCAGCTGGAAGTCTCTGGTCGTGGTCCTGTGACCGATCCAGCGATCAAGGTTGAGAACGCCTCCCTCGCGTACCGTCTGTCGCGGCTGGGTTCCGGGACCGCGAAGGAGTACGTGATCCAACTTATGAAGCGCCAGGTGAAGTACGAGCAACTCTGGGCGCTTCGCGATGTGTCGTTCACTGTCAACAGTGGCGAAGTCCTCGGGGTTGTTGGACCGAATGGTTCGGGGAAGAGCACGCTCATGAAGATGCTCGCCCGCGTTCTTCCGCCGACAGCGGGAAGAGTGGTCGTGCGCGGCAGCGTCGCACCGATGATCGAACTTGGCGCAGGGTTCAACACAGAGCTGACGGGGCATGAGAACATCATCATGTACGGGACATTGCTTGGGCGATCTCCGGATACGATGCGGCAGAGAGCGGAGGGAATCGCTGAGTGGGCGAACCTGACCGGCTACATGGATGTTCCGCTCAGGAGCTACTCCTCCGGGATGCTCGCTCGACTCGGGTTTTCTGTTGCCACCGACACTGAACCCGACGTACTCATCGTCGACGAGGTGTTGTCGGTCGGTGACGCGGCGTTCCAACAGAAGTCCGGGGAGCGCATGCGAACGATGATCGAAGACGGCGCCTCGGTGGTCCTCGTATCTCACAATCTGCCGACGGTGCGTGACATCGCGGATCGTGCGATCTGGCTCGATCGTGGAAAGATCATGCTCGACGGTGATCCCGACATGGTGGTCGATGCCTACGAAGAGAGCGTGGTATGAGCGAGTCCATGACCGAATCTACAGCGGGCTCTTCGCAGATCGACGTCTCGATCGTGTTGCCCGTGTACAACGAAAAGGGCCATCTTCGCGAAGAAGTCGATCGGATAGCCGCTGCGATGGACGCCTCTGAATTCTCATACGAGATCATCGTGATAGACGACGGCTCGAACGATGGATCCGGGGAGCAACTGCGCGAAATCTCGGGGATTCGACTCATCCAGTACGCGGACAACCGAGGTGCCGGAGCGGCACGGAAGATCGGAACGCATCAGGCGAAGGCGCCGATCGTGGTCTGGACCGACGTGGACATGTCCTACCCCAACGGTGATATCCCAAAGTTGGTGCGCGAACTCGACGGCTACGACCAGGTCGTCGGGGCCCGAACCAGCGAGGAAGGCACCCACAAACTCGCCCGGGTGCCCGCCAAATGGGCCATCCGTGGCCTCGCTCAGTACCTATCCGGGACCGAGATCCCGGACCTCAACTCCGGATTCCGAGCATTTCGCAAAGAGGTCGCTCTCCAGTTCCTCAATCTGATACCCGACGGTTTCTCTCACGTTACGACGCTAACGATGGCGTTCCTATCGAACGGCTACTCCGTGAAGTACATCGACATTCCCTACGCCAAGCGAGCCGGCAAGTCGAAGTTCCACTGGTACGCCGACACCCGGCGCTACGCCCTCCAGGTGATCCGAATGATGCTCACTTACGATCCACTACGGATCTTCATGCCGTGGGCGGTGCTCTTGCTCGGAATCGGGTTCGTCAAACTCATCTACGACTTCCTTACCAAGGGCTTCCGGGTCGGCACCAACACGCTGCTCATCTTCTTTGCCGGCTTCGTTGTGTTGCTCGTGGCGGTGCTCGCCGACCTGATCGTCCAGGTCAGCAAGCCTCCCTACGAGGTGGATCCTGCGCCCGCCAATGGCTCGGGCTAGAAGGGATGGGCGACTCCATGGTGCCCAATGATTCTCCGATGATCCACGTGTTCATCGGAACGAAGGCGCAGTACATCAAGACGGCGCCGCTCCTCAGGTTGATGGATTCTGAGGGTGTCGACTACCGCTTGATCGATTCGGGTCAGCATGCCGATTTGAGCCGTGCGTTGCGAGCCGAACTCGATATCCGGGAGCCGGACGTTGTGCTCGCGAGCAGCGGCGACATCAACTCCGTCGGCCAGGCCGTCATGTGGTCGGGACGACTCAGCGGACGGCTGGTCTCGTCATCCAAGCTGAAGTCAGAGGTGTTCGGCGGCCAGGGCGGTATCTGCGTCGTCCACGGCGACACTCCATCGACATTGCTTGCTGCGCTCATGGCTCGGAGGGCCGGACTTGATGTTGCCCACCTCGAAGCCGGTCTGCGCTCACACAACTACGCGCAGCCGTTCCCAGAGGAACTCATCAGGATCGCCACGATGCGCCTCAGCCGATACCTGTTCGCTCCCGACGACGCAGCGATGGCGAACCTGAAAGATATGGGTTTGTCAGAGCGTGCCGTGCCGACGCTGGCCAATAGCAGCGTCGAGGCCCTGGCGTTCGCCCTAGGTGGGACACCCGTCGCTCCAACGGGTCCGGTTATTGCGACCATGCACCGTGTCGAGAACCTCAAGCGTAAGGAGCGGGTCAAGGGGTTCGTCGATCTCCTCCTCGAGATCGTCTCGGCCTACCCGGTGCTGCTCGTTCTCCACGGGCCAACGAAGCCGACGCTCGAGAAGTCGGGGGTCCTTGCGGCGTTGACCGACGCCGGAGTGGAAACGACCGACTTGATGGCTCACAACGAGTTCACGAGGGCGCTCGCCGCCGCACCGTTCGTTGTCACCGACGGCGGGAGCATTCAAGAGGAGTGCGCTCTGTTGGGGGTGCCGACGCTGCTGTGGCGCGGCAAGACCGAACGCCCGGACGGACTCGGAGCGAATGTTGTGCTCTCCGGCTACCAGTCCGACATCACGGAGAGCTTCCTCGCCGATCCCGAGGTCTTCCGACGCGATCCGCTGACCCTCGACGCAGACCCGTCTCGAATCGTGTTCGACACGTTGCTCTCCGCTCGCTGACACCCCGCAGTACCGACCGTTCCGGCTTTCTCAGATCGAGGGATGATCGCGATACCACCAGGGCGATGCGCTATCGGAGCAGGGATTCAAGCGAGGGGATCACGAGGACCGGCCAATCCTCGATCTTCGGAAATGAACGGGGTGGCTGGCGATGTGAACATGGCAGGGGCTCTGCCAATCTGACGGTGTTCAACGCCTTCAGAATGGAGAGCCCCTGTGGCGGACCGTCGTCGAAGTTTTGGGGCAGTACCATTCGAGGATGCTTGAAGTGGGCCCTACCCCCATCTCTGGTCTCTGCGTGCTGGAAGATTTCCAGTCTCTCGAACCCTGGATTCGAGAGACAGTGCCTTTTGGAACAGACAGTTTCGGTCCAGACTTCCCTCGCGGCACCGAGTATCGGAAACACTGGGAAGTGGCCCAGGCAGCACGGGCACTCGCCGCCGGAGGGGCACTGACCTCGTCGAGCGAAGTGATTGGTATTGGTGCCGGGAACGAACCGACCGTGTTCTGGCTGACCAATCACGTGAGGCGCGTGTTCGCGACGGACTTGTACCTCGACGAAGGGTGGGAAGAGTCGGCCAACACCAGAATGCTCACCGACCCACGCGCCGACTGGTTCGGGCCGTGGAATCCTCGAAAACTCGTCAGCGTGCACATGGATGGAAGGAATCTCCGTTTCGAAGATGACAGTTTCGACGGAGCGTTCTCTTCCAGCTCGATCGAACACTTCGGCGAACTTGACGACGTCGAATCGGCGGTGAGGGAGGCGTTTCGGGTCCTCAAGCCAGGAGGTGTCTTCTCAGTGAGCACTGAGTTTCGTCTCGCAGGACCACCGCCGGGACTGCCGGGAATTCTCATGTTCGACCGAAGCGAACTGCAATCCGTGGTAATCGATGCTGCACCGTGGGAACTCGTCGATCCAATTCGATGGGACCCACCCGGAAACGATGTTCCGATCGTATCGTTTGATGCCGCCGCTGCAACTGTACGTGCCCATGTTGAGCGATTCGGCGATCTGTATTGGTCTGCCCTGGACTGGCCTGAGTATCCCCACATTGTCTTGTCTCACGGCCAGTTGGCGTGGACGAGCGTTCATCTCGCTTTGAGGAAGCCTGACATCCCCGACAACTGACGGTTGTCGCAACGTGTTTCCATGAGACTTGGCCATTCCCCGCTCTGCTGTCACCTGCTCGAATCTGGCGAGTGTCGCACCCGTTCCGGTTCTATTCGAACATCCGATCGAGTCGGTTTCTCGTCATCGGTAGACTCCGACGTCGTTCGTTCGTCCGACAATCAGTCGAGCCGGGTGATCGGTTCTCGGGCCAGATCAGCCCTTTGCGGCCGTCCACATGCGGCTCGGTGTTCCGCCCTTTTGTGGCGCTCGTCTCGCTGTATTCGCGGTATTTGTGAGGTGGCGTTCACCTCCCCGGATCGTGTCCGTGAGGTAGTCCACAACTTCAACGACGATGGTTTCGATTCGTGGTATCCGAGCTATGCCGGCGGTCGGTCTCGACGTTTGTATCACCACCCGACCCCGCTCATTTCCGAAGAACCCCGACACCCCGCAGTACCGACCGTTTTGGCTTTCTCAGATCGAGGGATGATCGCGATACCACCAGGCCGATGCACTATCGGAGCAGAGATTCAAGCGAGGGGATCACAAGGGTGGGCCAATCGTCGACCGAGAGGCTCTCGATGTCGTTGCGTGTTGTTTCACCCGACAATGTGCAGACGAAATCGATACCGCAGTCGTCGGCAAGAGCTTTGTCCGTGTACAGGCGGTCACCGATCATCACGGCTCGACTCGGGTCTTCGATCAGGTGACCCAGGGTGCTTGCGTTCGGCTTGCCGAACACCTTGCTGGGTGCGACTCCCGTGGTGATCTCGAGCAGAGCTGTGATTGACCCGATGTCCGGGATGGGGCCGCGACCGGTGGGGCATGTCAGATCGGGATGCGAGGCTACATAGGGAACACCGTGGTTGATCCAGATGCAGGCATCGGCGAGTTTCTGGTACGTCAACTCGGTGTCGTATCCGACGACGACATAGGCGGGGTGGTCCGTCGTGTGCCGGATATCCAGTCGCTCGAGGTGTCGTCGCATTGCCTCGGTACCCAACACATAAACCTCGTGTACTCCCCGGCCGCGAAGGTAAGCGGCCAGGCCGTCGGTCGACAAGACGATCTCATCGAGTCCGACCTCGATTCCGAGCCGTGCAAGCCGGTCGCGATAATCGGCCGAACCGCGCGACGAGTTGTTCGAGACCACGAAGATCGACGATCCTTCCGACCTGAGTTGAGAGAAGAGTGCTGCCGCTCCGGGCAGCAGGTGACCATCGAGCGTGAGCGTCCCGTCAAGATCGATGAAGAACTGGTCGTAGTCGGAGATATCGAATCGCGAGAAGACTCGATCAGCGTGAAGGAGGTCGTCCTCTGTGTCGATCTCGACCCATTGTTCGTCGCGTGAGTCGATCGGCCTCGGCTTGATCAATCCCCGGTCGAAGCAGGACTGGAGGGCAACCTCGGTCCACTGGTTCCTCAATCCGTCGGCGATGATTCGCTCGCACTCATCGAAGAAGTGGTCTCCCGAGTCTCGTCCGAACCGATAGAGATCGAGAGACCGGCCTAGTGCCTGGTCCGGGGGAGTCTCCTTCGAGATCGTGACGATGTGGCCCGCGTCATCCGTCGTGACCTTCATGGATTCCTCGTCGAAGCTCCCCACATCGACGGCGATCGCGTCCTTGGAGCCCGATGCGATGAGCTGGGCGATTCCAGAACCGAACACGACGTCGCCGTTGCAGAGGATGAAGGAATGCCCTCCGAGATAGGGACGCAGGAGGAGAGCGGAGTACATGTTGTTGGTGAACTCGTAGTCCTCGTTCGTGACGAGCCTGGCACGGAACTGCGGATTCGCGGATAGCCAATCGGCGATGTCCGAGGATCGGTATCCGCCGATGATCGTTACATCGTCGACATCGGCGTTGGCGAACGCTTCCAGTTGGTGCTGAAGGATCGGCTTGCCGGCGACCTTGACCAGGCACTTCGGCGTGTCGCTTGTCAAGTTGCCGAGTCGCGATCCGACTCCTGCGGCGAGGATTCCTGCGTGCGTTGTGGTCACATGTCCATCCGTTGTTCGGTCGCCGGAGCCTAGATTCGGCGCCTCACAATTGCCGAATCACCCGGATGGATCCCGTTGGAACGTCCTGAACCCTCTCGATTGGGGCCACGATGTCTCGGGGATGCTCCTGTCTCCGGGTTGTCTCGAGGAGGCGCATCGGCGGCCTTGTGTCAATCGACGCCGTGCCGATGTATTGCAATGTCATCCCCGGTTCACCCGGTGGTCCTGGCTATCGTGACGCCGGAGGCTGACCGGCGACCGTGCTACAGAGAGTCGACGTGGAGGACCATGCTGGACCGGCACAGTGGTTCGTTTCTCGAACGGACGATTCCCGATAGGGTTCCTGTCGGCCCCGGTTCGGATCCCGGATCCATCGGGCGGTAGGTGTCGATCGACCTCGAGTTCCGAAATGGGTCGATGGAGGTTCCATGAAATTCGATCGAGCCAGTCCGAGGGATTGGATCTTCTTCGTTGTTACAGCGCTGAACATCGTGCTTGCTTCGGTCGTTGCGTTTCTGACCCCCCGCTTGAGTAGGAATCGTCGTCGTGGGGTCATGAGCGGGCATGTGTTCAATGGGAATCTCCGCGCCTTCTACGACACGGTCGGTCACGACGCCGTGGGGTGGGAGTTCCGCTACATCTACATCGATCACACCGCGTACCGATCTCGCGACGCCGGCGAGGTTGGAGCGATGTCGTCGCTGCGCCTCGATCATGTGATCTGGATGGCGAGAGCTGATGTGGTGATGACCGATCACGGTCCGGGGATCTGGACGCTTCTGCAGATCCTGCGACCGCGTGTCGCATTCGTCGAGGTGTGGCACGGGGTCGGGTTCAAGGGCCTCGGGCCGGACTTCGGTCAGAAGTTGGTCCGCTATGACGCTTTCTTCGCCGCGTCGGAGTGGGATGCCCGCGATGCGTTCGGCTCAGAGGGGCGGAGTGGGGTGTCCGGGATGAAGGCGATCGCTACGGGCTACGCCGCTGTTGATTCACTTGCCCGTCCCGGACCCGTCGATCCGATCCTTGCCCGCTACGGATTGGATCCCGGACGCACCGGCCGTGTCCTCATCGCTCCAACGTGGAACCACGGCGACAGCGGCAGGTCGCTGTTTCCGTTCGGTCTCGATGCGGCGGAGTTCCTGAGTCGGCTCGACGAGTGGGCGCAGGCGGCGAACTGGACCGTCATCTTCAGGGCTCATCTCAACGCTCCGGCCGTCATGGCGGGTGACTATCCGAACATCCGGTTCATGCCGCTGAGGGAGTACCCGCTGACGTACGAACTGCTCGCTGTCTCGGATGTGCTGGTCACGGATTGGTCGAGCATTGCAACGGACTGCCTGGTGCTCGGGCGACCGACGATCTTCTTGAACGTGCCACCTCCGTTCACACCGGATCACCTGACCGCCGACGACCGCGTCGGATACCGCGTCACCGACTGGAACATCTTCATAGAGACTCTCACAACGGCATCCCAGGGGCCCGAGGAGTACGTAGAAGAATTCGCCGATGATCGGCAGCGCGTTCTCGACAAGGCGTTCGACGCAACCCTCGATGGACACTCCGCGGATCGGTACCTCGAAGCATTGAACGACATCGTGAACGGGGAAACGGCGTGAAGGGGAAGCGTCTCGGAACGATCATTGCTCTTGTGACGATCGCCGCGATGCTCGGCTATCTAGCGTTCCAGCGTGACATCCTCGATGCCATCCGCACCATCCCGGTGTGGATGGCGGTAGTGATTGTGGCCGTCGCCGTTGGTGCCCTCATCGTCCAGGCCCTGCAGTTCCAGTCTGCCGTGCGGATCCAACAGATCGACATGGCCCTTCCGGAGTCAACTGCGTTGACAGCGGCGAATACGATGGCCAACTACTACCTCCCGGCGCGCGGTGGCATGGTGGTGCGGGCCGCCTACATGAAACGGGTGTACGCCTTCCCGCTTGCTCGGTACGGCGCTCTGACCGTCTCGATCACCGGGTTGACGATCGTCGTGGCTGCGCTCATCGGTGCCGCCGGCATCGCGATTGGTGCAGTGGTCAGTGGCGAGTTGGATCGCCGTGCTCTGCTCGCCTTTGCAGGTATCGGTGTGGCCATGGTGCTCGGCATGGCACTCGCGATGCTCCTCACCGGTTTCGCCAAAGGTGACGGTCGTTTCGCCGAGGTCGTCCGGAGCTTCCGCGCGGGCATCGACATGTGGATCGATGACCGTGGTGGCCTCGCCGTGTTCCTCTTCTGGACGGTCGCGCTGTTCGCAGCGCAGGGCCTGCGCCTCTGGCTTTCGTTCCGGGCCGTCGGGGTGACGGTGAGTTTCTCGGGGATGATGATTGTCCAGGGCATGGCAGCGGTGGCATTTGTCCTGGCTCTGACGCCGGGAAACGTTGGAATCAAAGAAGGTGCCGTTGTGTTCGGCGCCAGCCTTCTCGGCATCGACCCGGATATCGCGTTGCTTGCTTCCCTGATCGATCGTGCCGCGGCATTGATCGTGACGTTCGGTGTCGGCTTGGTGAGCGTCCGCTTCCTATCGAGAAGAGCCGTGGTCGGTTCGGGTGACACCGTCGAGACGACCGGCGATCCGGGAAGAAGTGGAGGCTAGGGGCCTCCGAGCTTGCTACTCCGGGAAGCGTCGACGTCCGCGATCGCGTTGATGGCGGTGATGTGGTCGACGTTTCGTTCTCAACGAAGGTAGGCACGGTCGCCGTACCGTTCCGCTCGTCAAGATCAGAGATCGGAGAGGAATCGATCGAGCGCTTTGTCGTTGCCGAGTTCGGCGTTGCAGCGTTCTTCGCGAGCAGCAGCAACGTCGGAGTCGCGACCGAGAAGTGTTGCCCCATCTGCAATGTCGCGGTAGGCGACCGGATTGTTGGCAATCAGTACTCCGGCCGTTCCGAAGAGGTGCGCCGCTTGCTGTACCTTCGGTGCGTAGCCGATGAGCACGGCAGGGCGGGCGGCCATGATCGCCGCTACGACGGCGTGGTAGCGCATAGCAACAACCAGCCGACTCCTGGCGACTTCCTCGAATACCGAGTCGATGGCGGCAACGCTGGTCGTCACCGGAGCGGTCATGTGAGCGGCGATCAGGTCGTGATAGAGCGCGTCGCGCTCTGCTTCGAAAGCAAGGAGATGCACCGGGAGCGATGTGCGACGAGAGAGATCATCAAGTGCCAGGGCTGCGGCTAGAACACGAGGGTCGTGTCCGAGCGACCGCATGTCAGATCGCCGTGCCGGAACGATGCCACCACCGGTGGAGAACGGCCGCAAGGCGGCGACGATCCGGTCGACGGGATCGTCGAGAGGGATGGGCAGGCCATAGGCGAGGTCTGCTGTCACCGTGACATCGCTCAAACCGCACTCGGCCAGCAGCATGGCCGACTCCTGATCACGAACGACAATCGGTGTGGCTCGTAGCGCCATTCGAACAAGGCGCTTGGTCACTCTGGAGTTCAACGGTCCAACACCGAGACCAAATCCAAGAACCGGGGTGCGCGCCACCTTCGCAGCGAAGACGCGATGCAGGTGGGCGGGAAGACTCCAGATCGACGAGTCGTCTTGCAACAGACCCCCCGGCCCGAAGATGACTGCGTCGCTGCGGGCGACTGCCCGGGCAACTCCGCGGGCATCGTACCAACCGACTGTGTCGACGCCGTGAACCCGCCGGGTCTCTTCGGGACGCTTTGACATCGCCAGGATCTCCACACCACGCCGATCTAGCTTCTCGATGAGCGATCGGAAGATGAGTTCATCACCGACATTGTCCGCGCCCGCCCAACCAGAAATGAGGATGCGAGGACCGCTCGTCGGATGGCTCTTCATGTGTTGTGGGCGGCGGCGATAGCAGGAGCCGACCACCGTTGAATATGGTCGGTCCACGGCTGACTATCCGCCCTGTGAGCATGTCGACACATGGTTTGGGCAGACCTTGGGGCGGTGCGCCGGGTTCTCATCATCCGTGGTGGACGCTTTGGGTCATCCGGAAGACCCGGAATTCGAGTGTGGTCGGCACGGGCTACTGATTCCTCAGCTTGGCCGCGATGTCATCCCAGCTAGCTGTCGTGGCGTACGTGAACCCATCGAGGTCGCCGACAACCGATTCGAGAGCCGTTGCCACGCTTGCCGGGTCGGTATCGGACGCGATAACGCCTGATATCCCAGACTGCACCTGTTCGGGGAGTCCCCCAACCGGCGTTACGACAACGGGGCGATGCGAAGCGGTGGCGAGTGGCACGAGGCCCGATTGAGTCGCTGAGCGATACGGCAACACAACGATGTGGCACTCCTGCAACATCAAACTCATGTCAGCATCGCTGACATACTCATCGGTGATCGTCACCGATCCTGGAATGCCGAGTTCCTGTGCCAATCTCTTCAGTTCGCGGGGCCCCACACCCCAGAACTCGCCCCGGACAAGGAGTTCGGCGTCGACTCCAGATGCTCTGAGTTCGCCAAGAGCGCGGACAGCGATGTCGGCGCCCTTGTAGGGACGGACGAAACCCGGATGAAGGATCCGGATCGGTGGATGGGGTGGCATCGACGCGGGTTCGATGTCGACATTGGGAGGGTGCGGGGAGACATCAACCCTGAGGCCAGGACGCAGTTTGTGAACTGCTGCGGCTACGTCGTTCGTCATCGCAACTGCTCGATCGCACCCGTTCAGGAAGAGTCTTGTCAAGACCCGGCTGAATGGGGCTGTTTCGTGAGGTTCAATGTTGTGAACGAACGCGACGGTTTCGGTACGGCTGATTGAGGCAATCAAGCGGTACGGCACCGCGTCAAACGGAGTTACCCACGCGAACGCTACGGTCGAGAAGCCTCGCGCCTGAATGCCGGCAGCAATCCACGAGAACGGGTTGTACCAGGTGAGTGAGAACGAGACGTTGTCCCCGTTTCTTCGCTTCCTGGGCTGGTTGCCCCCGTGCAGGAATCCCGGATAGTGGCGCTTCCATCCAACTCCGTGAGCATTCTTGCCAAGCGCATCGAGCACGGCTGCGGAGCTCTGGGCGATTCCGCCTTGATCGGGCGGAAAAGGGCTCACGAGGAGAAGACGTGTGCTGGGCATTTGCACAATCTACCCCCTTTCGGGAGTGAGACGGATTCGCTCAGTGTGCTCTGCAATTGCAGGCTGTTTCACCGGATCCTCGGTAGCTCGATGCCCATGGTGTTGCGCCGGCGGGGTGGCGGGCACCGGCGGAACGAGAGGCTCGAGGGAATACGGCGATTCGATGAAATCGCGGCAACGGGTTCTGCTACGGCTGTCTGCAGGATGCAGCTGCCGACACTTCGAGATGCCAAACGGCCTGGCCGGGAAGCTCGTCGGCGGCGATGAGCGTTGCGGGAATTCCGATCTGTTCTTCATCGTTCGATGAGATGAGGATGTCGCCCCCCGATGGGTCGCAGGGGCCGTCGACGAACACCAGTCGGCGAGGAGCGAGTCGGAACTCGTATAGGTTTCGTGCGTGACCATCGAAGAACCGCACGTCGTAGGCGACCGGTTCGTCTTCCGGCAATTCCGAGAGGGCAACCGGCACGTTGTTGTAGCCATCGAACCAGAACGACACGAACGGATCCCACGACGTCGCCTTGCCAACGAAGGTAATTGCAACCGAGACAATGATGACGGCGACGATCGCGGGAGTCGCCCGCCGTCGAGAGTACAGAGCGGCCGCGAGACCGACCGCCGCGGACACCAACGAGATCGCAAGGATGCTCAAGCCCTGGAGGAATACCGTAGTCGATGAGTCCACGAGCGTTTGCAGGCCAAGGAGTCCGGGGATCGTCAGTTTCTGAACGCTACCCGTGAACTGCTCCGATCCACGCCAGAGCACGAGGACGAGGCCGGTGATGGGTATGGCTGCAGCTCCGATGCCCCATACGCGCCAAGCGTTTCGGGATCGCAGGAGCCAGGCCGCACCGGCCAAGATCAGGACCGGCGACACGCCTTCGAGGTAGCGTCCATAGACGCGATAATCGACGCGGTTCCACGCCGGTAGAACACCGGTCGGCTCTGATAGAAGACCAGCCGAGAGTGCAGCAACGCCGGCGACGGAGAGAAGCGCAAAGAGCGCGGCAAGTCGCGCTCCGGCACTCGAATCGGTGAACGGCGTGAGTCGGCCGACGAGCCACACGAGAGCGACGACACCCATGACGGCGACACCGAACGAGACCGTGGCCACATACCACAGGTGTCCGAAGCTCGTGGATAGGGTGTCGCCGAGGTTCGACGGCGAGAACGACGCGATGATTCTTGAAGCTTCGCCGACGTTCCCAGGTCTGTTGGTCGTCGACCACAGCCGTTCCGACAGGTACGAGTGCATGGCGAGATTGCCGGCGACCACGGTGCTGGCAGCCCCGATCGCGACGATCATGGGACGCACCGCTAGTCGTCGAGTCGCAGCAGCGATCACGACCACTACGGCGAA
>JAUXCV010000171.1 GCA_030618675.1 Acidimicrobiia bacterium
GGTCGACCGGTTGGCGCATCGTGGTCAGTCGCGGCGACGAGTAGGACATCGCGGGCGTGCCATCGAAGCCGACAACGGACACGTCGTCGGGCACGTTGCCACCCCAGGCCCGCACCGCGTCGATCGCGCCGGCCGCCATCAGATCGTTCGCTGCGATGATCCCCGTCACTCCGGCTTCCAGCAGTTGTGCGCTACCGGCCCGGCCACCCTCGAAGGTGAACACCGACTCGGAGATCGTGTTCTCGTCACACTCGACGGCGAGTCTCTCAGCCGCGCTACGACACCCCTCGATCATGTCGAGCGACGTCGAGTAGCGGATCGGTCCGATGAGCAACCCGATCCGCCGATGCCCGAGCGTCACCAGGTGACGGACCGCCGCGGCCGTCGCCGCTCTCAGATCGATGGCAACCGCGGGAAGTGGACTCGGATCATGGATACCGTTGACGAGCACGAGCGGTAGACCCTGGTCACGCAGCGCAACATACGGGTCATAACCCACCTCGGGTTGGGCGTACCGGCCGTTGATCAGGATCACACCCGCGGCCCGGGAAGACAAGAAGTGCTCCAGGTAATCCTGTTCATTCACCGTCTCCGACGTTGCCGTACAGACGACCGGGAGCATGCCCCGGCTCGCGAGATGCGACTGGAGCGACTGAGCGAAGAGTGCGAAGACCGGATTCTCGAGTTCTGGCGTGATGATGCCGACAACTCCCGAACCGGCGGAACGCGACGGCACGTCGCGATACCCGAGTTCGCCCATCACGTCGAGGACGCGGCGGCGCGTCGTCTCCGCCACTCCGGGACGGCCGTTCAGGACGCGACTGACCGTCGCATCACTGACGTCTGCGAGTTGAGCCACTTCGGCAAGTTTCGGTCTCATCACCGACAAGCGTACGGCGGCTCCGGCTCTTCTTGCAGAGTCTCTGCAAGTTTTCTGCAAGTTTGTCTGAGTTTTGCGAGACTTATCGAGAGAGGGGCATAAACTCCCCGACGGCCGCGAACCCGCGGTCCGAGATTCATCCACAGGAGGAACTCCCAAAATGAGGAGCCGATTCATCGCCCTCGTTGGCCTCGTACTCGCCCTCGCCCTCGTCGCCGCCGCATGTGGCAGCAGCGACAGCGGTGAAGAGAGCACGACGTCCACCGAGGCAACGACCACGACCGCAGCAGCAGCAGCAGAAACCACGACGACCGCGGCACCAGCGGCAACCACGACGACCGGAGCGGAAGACCTGCCCCCGCTCGTTGTCTGGGCCGACGACAAGCGCGCCCCCGTCATCGAGGCGATCGCTCCGGCGTTCACCGAGGCGACCGGTGTTGAGGTCCAGGTGACCCTCGTCGACAACGACAGCATGAAGGATGAGGTCACCACGAAGGCTCCGGCCGGCGAAGGCCCGGACATCTTCATCGGCGCCCACGACTGGGTCGGCGAACTTGCCGCCAGCGGTGTGATTGCCCCGATCGACCTCGGCGGCCGTGACGCCGAATTCACCGAGACCGGTTTGAACGCCCTGAAGTGGGAAGGCGTCCAGTACGGACTCCCGTACGTGACCGAAGCCGTTGCGCTCTACTACAACACGGACCTCTCCCCCGAGGCCCCGACGACTCTCGCCGAACTCACCGCTGCTTGTGACGCAGCCGGTGACGCCGTGGAGAACTGTCTCGGCGTGCCCGGTGGCAACGACGGTGGCGATGCGTATCACCACCACCCGTTCCTGTCGGTCCTCGGCGGCTACATCTTCGGCTACGACCCGGCCACCGGGTTCGACGTTGAAGACATCGGCCTCGGCAACGAAGGCGCCATCGCCGGCGCGACGGTCGTCGAGACGCTCGTCACCGACGGCTATCTCGCCTCGACGAACTACGACGATGCGAAGAACCTCTTCATGACCGGCGTAGAGGCCTTCTGGCTCACCGGACCGTGGGAGGTCGGCGCCCTTCAGGATCAGAGCGACGTCAACTGGAGTGTCACGACGCTTCCGACGATCGACGGAAACGCCATGATGCCGCTCGTCGGTGTTCAGGGCTTCTACCTGAGCGCCTTCTCCGAGAACAAGGCCGTGGCAGAGGAGTTCCTCCTGAACTACATCGCCACCGACGAGACGATGCTGGCGCTGTTCGAGGCCGATCCCCGCGGTTCAGCCTACGTCTCCGTTATCGACGCCGTCTCCGGCGACCCGGTCAACGCGACGTTCGCACTGTCCGCCACCACCGGCCAGTTCATGCCCAACGTCCCCGAGATGGGTGCCGTTTGGGCCCCCGTCGGCGACAACTATCTCGCCCTCCGCAACGGAGACATCGGTGCCGAAGAAGCAGCGACGCTCATGGCCGAGCAGGTCGCAACGGTGATCGCCGAAGGCTGATCACTTCCAACAACTAGACGGAAACGCGTGCGCAGGCACGCACCGAGGGAGGGCCATCGGCCCTCCCTCTTCCGCGTTTAGGCGCGCTTCCAACCGGACGTCTACACTCTCCGGCCATGACCGACGACCCCTCACGGCGCACCCTCAACCACTGGGGTCGCGGGTTCTGGTTCCGCCTCATCGGTGTCGCCGTCCTCGATGCACTCGCGGTCTATGCCACGCTCATCTTGATCGGAGAAGGCGCGGTCCTGATGCTGGCAAGCCTCATCGTCGGAACGGTCTTCATCAACTGGGTGTACCTCTGGCCGCGCACGATGGCCCTGCGGTGGATCACACCGGGCCTGGTCTTCATGACGATCTTCGTCGTAGTGCCGATCTTCTACACGGTCTACGTCTCGCTCACGAACCAGAAAACGGGCAATCTCACATCCAAAGAGCAGACCATCGAGTTCTGGGAAGCCAAGACCCACGTCGATCCCGACGCCGAGGGTCAACTCTTCGACCTCTACGTCTACACGGACGACGCCGACGAGTACCGGTTCCTGCTCGCCAACGACGATGGGGCCTACTTCTTCGGTGATCCCCGCCCGCGCTCCGAAGACCCGGCCGAGGATGGCGTCGCGGATCAGGGGACCTTCGCCGCCGGCGACGAGATCCCTCCGCCCGAGTTCAACGGCTACCGCCTCATGTCCAAGAAGGAGGTCTTCGCCCTCGCGAATACGATCGATGTCAAGAACCTCGTCGTCGACACGCCCGAAGGTGAGATCGTCATTCTCGGCCTCTCTCAGGGCCGCATCGTCCTGGCCAGTCAGCGCTACGTCTACGACGCCGAGCAGGATGCGCTGATCGACACCGTTCAGAACCGGGTCTGTGTACCCGGGGAGGAGACGGCCACCAAGGGGAATTTCATCTGCGACGACGGCGAGATCCTCATTCCCGGGTGGGTCGCGTTCATCGGAGCCAAGAACTACACGCGGGTCGCGACGAACCCGCTGATCCGAGAAGCGTTCTTCAAGGTCTTCCTCTGGAACATGGTCTTCGCCATCCTCACCGTTGTGCTCACGTTCGGGATGGGACTGATCCTCGCGATCGTTCTGCACCACTATCGGATGAAGGGTCTCAAGTTCTACCGGTCGGTGTTCATCATCCCGTATGCGATTCCCGCGTTCCTGTCGATCCTGGTGTGGCGCGGCCTCCTCAACTCGTCGTACGGCGTGATCAACTCCACCCTCGCTCCGCTCTACGACCTCATCGGGATGGATCCGATCCGCTGGTTGTCGGATCCCACCTGGGCGAAGATCGCGGTACTCCTCGTCAACCTCTGGCTCGGCTTCCCTTATATGTTCCTCCTCGCAACCGGTGCTCTCCAGTCGATCCCATCCGACATCCAGGAAGCGGCGCGCACCGACGGCGCGGGTGGTCTACGGGTGTTCTGGAAGATCACTTTCCCGCTGTTGATGGTCGCCCTGGCGCCGCTCCTGATCGGTTCGTTCGCCTTCAACTTCAACAACTTCAACCTGATCTACCTCTTGACCAACGGTGGTCCGCCGATGATCGGTGCGGCCGTCCCGGTCGGACACACCGACATCCTCATCTCGTTCACGTTCAACCTCGCCTCCGCGTCAGGCCGCGGGAACAACTTCGGCCTGGCCGCGGCGATCACGATGTTCATCTTCCTCATCGTGCTGGTGATCTCGGCGTTCAGTTTCCGCTTCACGAAACGGTTGGAGGAGATCTATGGCAGCCTCTGACAACGGACTCGAGGCTCGCGTCGAAGCCGCGGCCAAGACGGGTGGCCAGCGCGGCATGTCCTTCGCCTGGCGACGAGCGAAGAAACAGAAGATCGTCTACCCACCGCAGAGCCCGAAGATGTGGTTCAAGACGGTGGGGTGGCGTCACATCGTCGCGCTACTCGCTGTGATGTTCGCTCTCTACCCGGTCCTCTACATCGTGTCGTCGTCCCTGAGCGCGGACGGCAATCTGGCCAATGCGACCATCATCCCGAAGGAGTTCTCGCTCGACTCCTACAAGGACTTCTTCTACCCCGAGAATCCCAACATCACCCCGTTCACGACATGGCTGCGGAACTCATGGATCGTATCGCTCGTCGCCGCATCGCTCAACGTCGCTCTCGCCGCCATGGCGGCATATGCGTTCTCC
>JAUXCV010000075.1 GCA_030618675.1 Acidimicrobiia bacterium
GGGAATGGCGGCGACGTCCCCGACGGTCTCCTCGGTCACCACGCGCCGGTGCCGGGTGTTCGGTCGTACAGTGATCCCATGGTCGGCCACGACGACGATCATCGTCTCGTCGTACAGTCCGGCCTCCTCCAGTTCTGCGATCAGATCTTCGATGACGCCGTCGACGTACCCGATCTGAGCGAGGTGCATCTGGTAAGCCTGATCGACGAGCCACACATCATCACCCCATCCGGGACTCACGCTCCCTGGTGCCGCTCCCGGAGCCGAATATGTCTGCCCCGATGGAAGGTACTCCCACGGTACGTGCGGAACGAGAGCGTGAAGGAAGAAGAGCCTCGGCTCGTCTCCGGACGTTCCGACGCTCTGTGTGAGCTGGGCGATCGGTTGGCGGCGGTCCGCGGAGTACGTCAACTCCTGGAAACGAGCGGTTATGTCGTAGTCATTGCCGGCGTCTCCACCGGAGAAGTTGGACCACGTCGTGCCGATCGGTGGCAGGTCGTCGGCCATGTCGTTTGGCAGGAACAGGTGTCCGGAGATGATCCTCAGATCGTTCACGAGGGAGCTCCACCTCTCCCCCATCGGACGCAGCGGGCGGCTGGCGTTCTCGCATGCGTACTCAGGGCAGAGGTCGGTCACGGCTTCCTGGACATGGAGGTCGTATGTGTCGGCCAGGAGTGTGAACAGCGTGAACGGATGATCTCCTGCGGTCGGTAGTTTGTTCGGAGGCGGGTTCTTCCCGGAGAGGATGGCCGGAAGCGAGTTCTCCGTCTGTTGCTGCACGGTGACGGCGTTCCTGAACCACGTTCCGTCCTCTGCGAGTCGGGCGAAGCCGGGATAGACATCCTCCTGAATATCCCCGTCGCCGTCCATCAGAGATGCGATCGGGAACTCGTCGAAGATCACCATGACGATCGGGGCGGGATCCTCGATGGTGATGTGGGATGGCTGTGCGATCTCGTTGGATGCGAACACGAGTTGCGAGACTGAGGAACCGAAGAGGAACAGACCGAGGACGACGATCGGTGCGATCGCTGCGAAGCGTCCCACCGACCGAAGCGACTCGTAGCGGTAGAAGGCGAACGCAAAGGCCAGGCCGGCGGCCCCGGCGAGTACCAGTTCGACCCAAGCCGGGAGACCGGCGAGCGGCGTGTGCGAGATGATCTGGAGAACGAGCATTCCCCCCAGGATCGCCAGGACGATCCCGTGCAGCACGGTCCCGGTCGGCTGATGGAGTTTCCGAACCCCGACGACCGCCAATCCGATGAGGACCGGTATCACGACCGTCAGGAGGAGGCCCAGGAGAACGATGTCGATCGGCGGGGCCGCTCGCGCCAGGAAGAACTCCGCATTTCGGCCGAGCAGGTCGAGGAGCGGTTGTGCCACCGCGAGCACGAAGAGAACGACACATGACACGACCACGTCGAGCGGCCCGATCCCCTCCGCTCTCGATCGGGAGGTCGTTCCGGTCATCGTCAGGCGATCGGTCGGAGAGCGAACATGATCCGGGTGCCGCCCGGCAGTTCCTCTTCGCTCTCAATCACGAAATGCTCTTTGAGATATGAACGCAGATCCGTCTCGTTGTAGTCCCGGTGGATCTCGTGAGGCTTCCTGTTCACCGTGAGTCCACGGACCATCGGATCGTCGGGTGAGACGAATTCGAAGATCACCCTTGCCTCCAGGTCCGCCAGCCAGTCGACGAATGCCTTGAGCGGAACGTTCCGTCCGATGACGAGGTGATGGACCACCGCCAGGCAGAGGACGAGATCCGGCGACGACCGATCGACGAGTGGCGGACGTTCGAGTCCGCGCCACCCGATGCCGGGCGACGGATCGGCCAGATCCTGGACCATCGGAAGAACGTTGTCGGGGCCACTCGCAGACAGCGACCGGTAGAACTCGTCGAGGATCACCTCGTCGGCGTCCAGGGCAAGCACATAGCCCGCGGTCCCGGCAGCCAGTCTCGAGAAGTATCCGTCGTTCGCTCCGACGTCCCAGACAACGGTCGGGGCGTCGACAGCCAGAGAGCGCGTGATGAATGCCGCCTTGGCGCCCCGGTGCACTCGCACGTGGTCGCACTCCGTTGCGTATTCATTCCAACGCGACGAGCCGGGATTCCATTCGAGTCCGCTCACGATCCGACGGAGACCGTTGACGTTGGACTCGATCATCTCCTTGGTGAACCCGGCGTCCTTGAGTTCGGAGCGGACGTTTCGGCCCCCACCGTGATCTCGCCGCTCGGCTCGCGCCGGGAGCGCCACGTGGAGCAGCCCGCTCTTACGGAGCAGATCACGTGAGGACATGACCCGGCGAAGCTGCTCCGCTGTGAGACCATCGGGCTGGCCGCGCAACCAGGGCTGGAACGGGATGCCAACGTGCGCGGTCAGCATCAAGGGGTAGAGGTACTGGCCGAGGAACTGGCGATACCCGACCCAGATGTCGCCCTCTTCGAGCGTTTCGAACGAACCGATATCGATGAAGACGGGTTTGCGACCGAGCCACTGAACGTTGAACGGCGTCGAGTCTTTGAGGATCATGTCTTCAGCAAGCGCCGCCGAAAGAAGATCGAGTTGGAGCATGGCAGCGTCTCGCAGCATGGAGAACGTCCATTCGTACGGGTACGAGACGATGGGGATCGGCTCGTGTCGCAGCACCCCGGCCCACTCGACTCCGTCGATCGACTCCACGTCGACCGCCGGCGTCGTCCCAACGATTCGACCGTCTGCAACGCCTTCGGCGAAGAACCGTGTGCCCGCGAGTTTGCGCCAGTTCTCCATGGACCGCTGGTCGAGCGCTCGGTAGATCTCGCCGTTCTGATGGAATACGCGACTTCCGGGGTCCCGGAACGAACCGGCGTTCACGCGGCGACCGCTATCGATCCGGGCCCTTTCCGAACGATGTGTCGCGGCGTCGGGGATTGCGTCGTCCACCATGATCGAACCGAACGTCAGTCCGACGACGGATTAGGTGCCGCAGACTCGTCGGCGTTGCTCGGTTCAGTCTCCTGCTCCGCTTCGGCCGCCTTGTTCTTCCTGGCCAACCGACTGCGCTTGGTCTTGAACAACACTGCGACGCCCGCCGTGCCTCCCAGGAGGGCCTGCACGATAAGGGTGCCGGTTCCGGGATCGAGATATGCAAAATGAGTCATGGGGAAGTCCTGTACCGTCCATCCGGGACCGTGCTCGGGCCAACGCGTCTCACGCCGACCGGAGGAAGTCTAACCCTGGATCCTGTTTCGACGGGTCGAATCCTTTGAAATCGTGGGTGACGGTGTCCATCGATTCACCGCCCGAGACCCTCAAGGGGTACCGTGGCCGCCATGGATGGACCCTCGCATGTGCTTGCCATCGACCTTGGAACGTCCGGGCCGAAGGTCGCGCTCGTATCGAACCGGGGAGAAGTCCTGGCCAAGGCTTCCGAGTCCGTTGAACTCATCCTGTACGAAGGTGGTGGTGCAGAGCAGGATCCTCATGCCTGGTGGAGGGCGATCGCCACCGCAGTACAACGAACGGTTGCGGCCTCCCCATCGACCCGGATCGCAGCGGTCTCGGTCACGACGCAATGGTCGGGCACGGTGACCATCGATGCGGAGGGAGAGCCGATCGGCAACGCGATCATCTGGATGGACTCCCGGGGGGCCCGCTATCTCGAGGATCTCACAGCCCCGGGGCGGTTCAAGATCCAGGGATTCGATCCGCGAAGGGCACGCCGGTGGGTGGCATCCACAGGGGGTGCTCCTTCGGGAGCCGGGAAAGACCCGATCGCTCACATCCTCTACCTGAGAAACGAACGCCCCGATGTTTATGACGCGGCAGCGAAGTTCCTGGAACCGAAGGACTACATCAACCTTCGACTCACCGGTAGAACCGTCGCGTCGTATGACTCGATCGCCCTGCACTGGCTGACCGACAACCGTGATCCTGACTCCGTCGACTACGACGACGTTCTCCTCGACTACGCCGGACTGAAGAGGGATCAGCTCCCGACCCTGTGCCACGCGACCGAGGTGATCGGCGGACTGACCGCCGCCGCCGCCGAGGAACTGGGGATCCCAGAAGGAACTCCCGTCGTCGCCGGCACACCCGACGTTCACTCCGCTGGTATCGGCGCCGGTACCGTGCGGGATTACGCCGCACACCTCTACATCGGCACGTCGTCATGGCTCAGCTGTCATGTGCCGTACAAGAAGACCGATCTGTTGCACTCGATCGCTTCCCTACCCGCCGCCGTTCCCGGGCGGTGGCTGGTTGCCAATGAGCAAGAGACTGCGGGGAAGGCGGTCGAGTGGGTGGCCTCCATCATGTACCCCGGACGTGACATCGATGGATCGGTGTACGAGGAACTCAACGCGGCCGCGGCCTCCGTGTCTCCGGGGTCCGGTGGAGTGGTCTTCACACCGTGGCTCTACGGTGAGCGCACCCCCGTAGAGGACGCCAACCTGCGGGCCGGTTTCTTCAACCAATCCCTCGACACGGGTCGGGATGAGATGATCCGATCGGTGTTCGAAGGTGTTGCTTACAACACGCGCTGGCTCCTCGAGACCGTTGAACGATTCACGAAGCGGCGTCTCGACCCCATTGCCATGGTCGGCGGCGGTGCCCGATCTGCGCTCTGGGCCCAGATCCACGCCGACGTACTCGACCGGACGATCATCCGCCGCGATGAGCCGATCTGGGTGAACGTCCGCGGCGCGGGGATGCTGGGACATGCCGCCCTTGGGCACATCGAATGGGACGAGATCGACGCGATGGCGCCCACGGCAGCCACCCATGAACCCAACCCAGCCAACCGGGCCGTCTACGACAACCTGTACGACACGTTCCGTCGTATCTACAAAGCGAACCGTGGCATCTACCGTCGCCTCAACGGCTGAGGACCCCATGAGCACCATCGACCGAGCGAAGAACCTTCTCGACAGGCTTCCGCCTCGCCTTGCGTCGGCGATCATCGGCGGAGCGGGGAAGATCCCAAAGATGCGGACCGTCCTCGAGGCCGAGTACGAGACGCTGCTGGACGCTGCTCCGGTCGTGCGGCCGGACGCCGACGTGCCTGTGTACTCGCGGCTCCCGGAAACCGGTCGGGATCGCGACGAGATCGTTGCCTTCGTTGCAGCGCTCGCCGAGTCGGAGCAAGGCGAGTGGAGCGACGGCTACGCCTCGGGGGCGGTGTACCACGGGAACGCCCAGCACATCGAGTTCCTGAACGAGGTCTACGCGCTGCAGTCACAGTCCAATCCCCTCCATCTCGACGTCTGGCCATCGGGCATGAAATTCGAGGCCGAAGTTGTCGCGATGACCGCTGGGATGCTCGGGTCGGCAGCAGCAGCGGAACGAGGCGACGAGATCGTCGGGACCGTCACGTCGGGAGGCACGGAATCGATCATCATGGCGATGAAGGCCTACCGGGATCGGGCCGGGATAGCCAAGCCGGAGATGGTCATCCCCGACTCGGCTCACGTAGCCTTTGACAAGGCAGCGGCCTACTTCGGCTATAGGCAGATCCGGGTCCCCGTCGGATCCGACTACCGGGCCGACGTCGATGCGATGGCTGCCGCCGTAACGAAACGGACAGTCGTCGTTGCCGGATCCACACCGGGCTTTCCACACGGTGTCATCGATCCCATTCCGGAACTCTCCGACATGGCCCGTGAACGGGGAGTGGGCTTCCACACCGATGCGTGCCTCGGTGGCTTCGTGCTCCCCTGGGCCGAACGCCTCGGGTATCGCGTTCCCCTCTTCGACTTCCGGCTTCCCGGTGTGACGTCGATGTCGGCCGACACCCACAAGTACGGGTACTCCGCAAAAGGAACGTCGGTTGTCCTGTACCGGGGCAGAGACCTCCGCAGGTATCAATTCCACGTGGCCACCGAGTGGCCGGGGGGCCTCTACTACTCCCCTAGCCTCGCGGGAAGTCGTCCGGGAGCCCTCCTGGCGACCGCATGGGCCGCGCTCGTGTCCATGGGAGAAGACGGCTATCTCCGAGCGACGGAATCGATCCTGGAGACGGGCGCTCGGATCCGAGAGGGCATCGGTGAGATCGAAGGCCTTCACGTCCTCGGTGATCCCTTGTGGGTGATCGCGTTCGGCTCCGATGACATCGATATCTACGAGGTCATGGCTCGAATGGCCGAGCGTGGATGGAGTCTCAACGGCCTGCACCACCCCCCGGCCGTTCACATCGCCGTCACTCTCCGCCACACCCAACCGGGCGTTTCCGAACGCTTCCTCGATGACCTCTCAGCGTCCGTTGATGATGCCCGCGCGGCCGGAGGTGGAGCGACCACGGGCGCTGCACCGATGTACGGCATGGCAGCCACGTTCCCGTCACGTGGCGCCGTCAACGAGTTGATGACCCGCTACATCGACAGGATCTACGAGATCGACGAGAAGTGAGCCGGTAGCCCCCCTGGCCGCTTGAGGTGTCAAGCGTAGAAAACGGCACGAATCCGTCGGTTCTCTACGCCAGACGCCTACATGGCGCGTTTGTGTGGCACTATGGAGGTGTCATCAGAGACCATCCAGGAGGAGACACCCATGGCGAACAAGGACAAGGGCGGGAGAAGCACCAAGAAGGTCGCGTCGCGGAGCCTGAAGGAGAAGCGTCAGGCCAAGAAGGCCAAGAAGGCAGGCGACGAGCGAAAGCCTCTCTAGGGATTGACTTCCGCAAGAGCTCTTCCGAACGGAATCCTGCCTGCGATCGGAACCGGTTCTCCGGGCGATAGGATGCCGGTGGCCGGATCCTCCATCTCGGGACAGGTATGACCGTCGTTGAAACCTTTGAGAGCCTCCGCACCCGCCCCATCGAGGACTTCGACGACATAGGACTCGCTCTCGACGAACTGGAAAACCGGCCCCTGCCCCCGGCTCCGAACGACGTCCCGTTTCTCGCCACCGTCGCGCGAGGCGTTGCATTCGTCACCTTCGCGTACGACATCGATGGTGTCGCTATGGAGATCGCGAAGTACGGGACGGCACTTGTCGCGTTGCTCCGTGAGGAGGGGTACGAACCCAGAGTGCACTGCGTTGGCGGCAACTTCGCGGAGAAGGCCGATGTGGTACTCCCGGCGGATTGTCCGCGCATACTTCTCCACACCGCTGACGGATGGGACAAGTGGGAAGGCGGGAAGTGGTTCGCGAGGCTGTTCTTCAAGGACATGCCGGAGGGCAGCGCCGCATCGCGCAAGATGGCAACGAAGATGTGGTCCGAGGCGGTGCGCATGGCGGAGGAGTTGGCGACCCTCGTGACCAACGACGAGATCGGTCTCCTGATCCCGGTCAACGTCAACTCGAACCCAGGCAACTTCGCACTGGCGCTCGCGATGGTCCTGGTGTCGGAGGTGACCGGATGCCCCGTGCTGAACAACAACCACGACTTCTACTGGGAGGGTGGC
>JAUXCV010000481.1 GCA_030618675.1 Acidimicrobiia bacterium
CTGCGCCTCGTCGACGATCACGAGTTCGCCGGTGATCGACCGGCCGCGAAGGTAGGTCACAGCGGCCATCTCGAGCACGTCGCGTTCGAAGAGCTCCTCAATGGTGTCGCGCACGGAGCCTTCAGACCGCCCGAAGAGGGCATACAGGTTGTCGTGCACAGCCGCCATCCAGGGCTCGAGCTTCTCTCTGAGATCGCCGGGCAGATACCCGACATCCTGTCGCCCAACGGCCACGAGTGGCCGATAGACAGACACACGTCGGTATCGACCGAGCTCGAGCACCTGCTCGAGCGCCGCAGCGAGCGCAAGGAACGTCTTCCCCGTTCCTGCCATGCCCATCACAGAGACGGCCGCGACGCCTGGATCCATCAGGAGATCCAAGGCGAAGGCCTGCCGGGTGTTCTTCGACTCGATCCCGAATATGTGCCGGCCACCGGGAATCCGGGTGATCACCGTCTGTGCTCCGTCATCAACGACCCGACCGAGACCCGACTGAGATCCGGGTCCGTGAAGGACGACGAACTGATTCATGACGAGACCCGGGCTCTCGAGGACGATCTTGCCGCTCCCGTAGAGTTCGTCGACCGTCTCGCTTGCGACGTCGATCTCCGCGACACCGCTATACGACTCATCAACCTGCACCGTGTCACCGCGATAGTCTTCGACCGGTACACCGAGTTGCGCCCCCTTGATGCGAAGCGCTGCATCCCGAGTCACGAGCACGGCGGACTCGCCCTCATCGACGAGGTTCAGACAGGTTGCCAGGATGCGGTGATCGGCGGTAGACGGATCGAGGATTTCGGGGAGTCGATCCGAGGCAACGCCGTTCAGTTCGATCCTGAGAGAACCTCCGCCCGGCAGGGCGGTCGCAGCGGCGAGTCCTCCGTTCTCGGATGCGCCGAGACTCTCGAGCAGCCGGATCGCCGACCGAGCATTTGCTCCTACCTCGTCCATCCGCGACTTCTGCCGGTCGAGTTCCTCGACGACAACGAGCGGAAGCACCACATGGTGTTCGTCGAATCGGAGCGGGGCGTGGGGGTCGGCTAGGAGGACGCAGGTATCGAGGACGTAGTTGGTGGACGTCAAGGGGCCTCGCTCTCGCGGCGTATGTGTTGCATGAAGCGTTGCCGAGCGATCATGGAAATACAAGGACCCGCCCAATGGACCGACTGGATGTCGTAGCCTGAGGGACAACGAGAGGAGAGCACATGAAGGTCGCCGTTGTCGGAGCAGGTTCATGGGGAACAACGGTTGCCTCGATGTTGGCTCCGAAGGCCGCGACGGTTCTGTGGGCACGTCGCCCCGAACTGGCCGAGCAGATCAACAAGGGCGCGAACCCTGATTATCTCCCCGGATTCGAACTCCCGGCCGAACTCACGGCGACGACCGATATCGAAGCCGCCGTTGCCGATGCCGATGCGATCGTCATGAGCGTCCCGTCACATGGTTTCCGTTCCGTGCTCGAGCAGGCGTCCACGACGATCAACTCGGAGACACCGATCCTCTCACTCTCGAAGGGGATCGAACAGTCATCGCTGATGCGCATGACCGAAGTCGTTTCCGACGTGCTCCGCGATCACAACCACTCCCACATCGGCGTTCTCACAGGACCGAACCTCGCCCGCGAGATCATGTCCGGACAGCCGGCGGCCACGGTCATCGCCATGACCAGCCACACCGC
>JAUXCV010000226.1 GCA_030618675.1 Acidimicrobiia bacterium
CGCCAGAGCGAGCAGGACCCCGATCTGCCAGGCCTCCAGCGATCGCATCGCCTCGGCCACCTGCTTGTAGTCGATAAACGACGGAAGGATGAAGCCAAAGAGCAGGACGAGAAACCCCACGGCGACGGCAAGCTGGATGAATGTCTTCCGCCGGTCACTCTTGGCGCTATTGGAGTCCGGCTCGCTGGTCATGGCTGCACTCCCAATCAGCTCTCTTGCGGAGCGGAGCCGTCTCCACCCGTGGAAGCAGCGAAGGGATCGGGGAGCTTGCCTTTGGAGATGGATCGGCGCCACCACAGCACAACTCCCCAACCGATCGGAATGGGCATCGCCCATTGCACGAGGCGATAGAGCGCCACGGCTGCACCGATGGTATTCGTGTACTGATCACCGGCGACTTGTGTGAAGAAGACGACGAACCCGAGCTCCACGAAACCGACACCTCCCGGCGTCAGCGGTATCGAACCGATCAGGAGAACGATCGCCCAAACGATGAAGGCGTCCCTGGTCGAGATGACGTCGGAGGTGATGCCCACGAACCGCAACGACATCAGGAGGATCAGGAACGTCCACAGCTTCCCCATGACCGACGCAAGCCCTGCCCGGAACCACACCTTCCGCACGAGTCCGATCGCGGCATCACGAAAACCAATCACCCGCGGAGCCAGACTCTCGATCGGGTCCTTCTTGAACAGTCGAAGTACCCAGTTGACGAACTGCTGGAGCCTGTCGCCAAGCGATTGGGTGAAAGTTTCGCTGCGCACAACGCCGATTACGACGACGAGGGTTACGGTGAGAACGACGAGCGCAATGACGGCGACAACCACCAAGCCGCCGTCGATGTTGGCGATGCCACCGACGGCAATTGCCAGGATCGCGATGACGGGAAGCGAGAACTTGATGATGTTGTCGAAAACGCCGGACAGGATGATGCCGAGCATCGATCCCTCGGCGGAAGCTTTCCACGAGCGGTACATCCCATACCGCACCACCAGGTCCACTGCTGGGATCGTTGATGCAACACCGGTCGACGCAACCCACGCTGCTGCTCCCTGGCGGAGATTCAGAACCGGAACCAACAGCGCGTAAAGCCATCCCTCAGGGACGTACGTGATCAGGCCGGCCAGAATCAGCGCACCGATCTGCCACGGTTCCAGCGACTTGATGGTCTCCCACACTTGCTTGTAATCGATGACCTGTGGGAGCACGAAGCCGAAAACGATGACGAGGATGGCGAGCGCGACCGCTCCCTGTATGAGAGCATTGCGCTTCGTCTTCGCATCCGGAGCGCTCGGCGCCGGTGGAGCAAACGCTGCGGCTTCGTTTGATTCTTCCATGAGGGCGAGAGTGTATTAGCCATTCGGGTCTCCGTCTATCACCCGACCATATTGATAACCGATTGTGACGGAGTCTCGGATGACACGGCCCGGCTGCGCTCCGGGTTCCGAAGGCCCCTCCAGAATCGTTCGCAATGCGGGACGTTCAGGTGTCAGAACCCTCATCATCTGGACGGGCGATTCGTCGCTCCGCTGCGAGAGACATGGCGTACACGATCAGCACAGCCACGGCGCTGCCGATACCGATGATCCACATACCGAACCCGATCGCAGTACCGATGGCGGCGGTGATCCATAGGCCGGCCGCAGTTGTGAGGCCGCTGACCCGGTCGTGACGCGTGATGATGGTCCCTGCACCGAGAAACCCGACCCCGGCCACGATGCCCGCGGCGATGCGGCTGACGTCAATTCTGGCCGCCTCCGTTCCAAGGGTTTCAAGCCCCTCGGAGAGAAGGACTGCCACGACGATGAACAGGGCGGCTCCCGCGGCAACGAGCATGTGCGTTCTGACGCCGGCGGGCTTGTTACGAACCTCCCGGTCGAAGCCGATCAGCCCACCCAGTACCAGAGCGACGACGATCCGTCCCAGTGCATCCCATTCGCTGATCATCGTCCGTCAACCTCCGACGTCGGACCCTAACAGCGACCGGATGGGTTGCTCCGTACCACAGCGGTTGGTGCGTAGCTGCAGCACCGGAGAGGCTCTCCTTGGCGATTTCAGCTCCACGATATCTATCCCCATCACGTTGGGTTCAACACGAAATCGAAGAGAGTTATCGATGGGGGCATCTCGGATGCCCGGCGGATGGCCGAATGAACCGTCGCCAATTCCCCGACTCCACTTGATCCGAAGATGCACCGTGCCTGAATGGTGCTGCCCGAGAGGAGTCGGTGCAGACCGTTGGCTCTCTAACTCGAGAAGAAGTTCTTGAGTCCACCGAGGAGCATCTGCGTTCCGATGGTCGCGAGGAGCAGTCCTCCGATTCTCACCAGGAGCGCTGTAGCTCTGGGTGAGAGCTTGCTGATGGCACCGCCGAACCATTCGAACGACACGAAGACGAGGAGCGCCACCGCGACCGCCCCGAGCAACGCCGCGATCAGTGCGTCGGGGTTGTTTTGCGTTGACGCGATCGTGATGATCGTGACGATCGCACCCGGGCCTGCGATGAGGGGTGTTGCCAGCGGGAGAATCAGTCCGCTGTTGTCCTGAGGGCCTTCCTTCAGTGTCGTGCCGCCTTGAGCTTTGCTTGGCGCCCCTCCGTACAACATCTCAAACCCCATGGCAGCAATGACGAGACCACCCACGACGCTGAACGCGTCCATGTTGATGCCGAGCAGTCCCAATATCTCGCGACCGAACAGAGCCGAGCCAACGAGAATCGCCAACACCACTGCCGCTACGAACAAGGCTGCGGGGGTCCGCTTTCTGCCGAGTCGCGCAATAGTCGTATTGAAGAAAACGACCTTGGCCGGATCCGGAGGAGCAGTGATCACGATCATCGAGATCACAGCCTGGAGGATGAACTTCAGATCCATTGTGTTTCTTTCGTCGGCCGTCTGGGTTACGTGCTCACAAAGTCGACCTCGGTGACCTCTTCACCACCGGGGGCCTTGCCCTTGAACTGGCTCATGTAGAGGGCGTAGTAGAAGCCCTTGGCCGCCATGAGTTCGTCATGGGGTGCGTACTCGACGATCTCTCCGCCGTTGAGCACCATGATGTCATCCGAATCCCTGATCGTGGCGAGCCGATGGGCGATCGAAAAGCTTGTCTTGTCGTTCATCAGGTTGCGCATCCCATCCTGGATGAGCTTCTCGGTCCTCGTATCGACATTGCTCGTCGCCTCGTCGAGGATCATGATCTTGGGATCGGCGACCATGGCCCTCGCGATCGTGATCATCTGGCGCTGTCCCTGGCTCAGGTTCGCTCCCCGTTCGGTCATCATGGTGTCGTATCCGTCCGGGAGTTCCATGATGAACTCGTGCGCGTTCGCCTTCTTCGCAGCCGCGACGGCATCTTCGTCGGTTGCACCCTCTCTGGCATATTTGAGGTTGTTCATCACGGTGTCGGTGAACAGGTACGCCTCCTGGAGGACCACGCCGATCTGTCTTCGGAGACTCTCCTGGGTCAGGGATTCGATGTTCTGCCCATCGATGAGGATGGTCCCGCTGTCGATGTCGTAGTAGCGGGTCAGGAGGTTGATCAGCGTGCTCTTGCCCGCACCCGTAGGCCCGCAGATGCCCACCGATTCTCCCGCATCGACAACGAACGTGTTGTCCCTGAGAACCTTGCGGCCGGGGACGTAGCTGAAGTC
>JAUXCV010000327.1 GCA_030618675.1 Acidimicrobiia bacterium
GTCTCGTAGAACGAGGGCCAGGATACGTTCGCTGCGGATGCCCCGAGGATCGTGACCGGCCCGTCTGATGCCGTGGCGGGCACGGCGGGCGTCATGGCGATCCGATGATCACCGGCCGCATTGACCCTGCCCCCGTCGAGGAACCCCGTGCCGATGACCGCGAATCCGTCTTCGGTCGCTTCGGCGCCCCCACCGAGAGCGCGGATCATCTCCGTCGTGCTCGCGATGCGATCGCTCTCTTTCGCTCGTAGTTCGGTTGCTTCGCGAACGATCGTGATGCCCTCCGCGCACGCAGCGAGAACGGCGACGAGCGGGAGTTCATCGATCGCTGCAGCCACCGTGTCTCCGAACACCTCGACGGCCTGCAATTCGCTTCCCGTGACCGCCACGGTTCCGATCGGGTCGCCGTGTATCGATCCCGTCACCTCTCCCTGCACGCCGGCTCCCATCCGCTCGAGGATGGTCAGGAAGCCGAGCCGGCCGGGATTGAGCGATATGCCCGGGGTGACGACGTGGGCACCTTCCACCAGCGCTGCGCTCGCCCACAGGTATGCGGCGCTCGACGGGTCACCGGGAATGTCGTATCTGGCACCGGGAATCCGGCCGGGGAAGATCTGCGTCTTCGTTCCGTCGCCGCTCGCGCCGAGACCGAATGTCTCCAGCCACCGTTCCGTGTGATCCCGGTATCCGGCCGGGCTGTTGATCGACGACGGCCCCTCTGCCTGGATCGCGGCGAGTTCGAACGCGGTCCGCACCTGGGCAGACGCGACGTCGATGCTTACATCGGCGCCGCGGAGCGAGGCACTACCCGTCGTGATCGGTGCCGTGCCATCAGCCTGTGTGGCGAGTTCAACGCCGAGCGAACCGAGCGGCCCCACGAGTCGGCCCATCGGACGCGACCGCAATGAGGCGTCGCCGGTGAGCGTGACCCTGAACGGTGCAGCCGCGAGACTGCCCGAGAGCAGTCGCATCGTTGTCCCGGAATTGCCGCAGTCGATAGGTTCGAAAGGCTGCGAGATACGCTCCGCCGGTGAGAATCGGTCGCCGGAACGCTGCAACCCAAGTTGCTCCAGTGCCGCCGCGGTCGCAGCGACGTCCCGCCCGGGCGCGAGGCCCGTGATCTCGCTCTCGTTTTCTGCAAGCGACGCGAACACCAACGCACGGTGCGATAGCGACTTGTCGCCCGGGATCTGAACGCCGGTGCGGAACACTCCCCCGGCCGGCTCAACCTTCCTGGCGTCCTCCATCGGGCACCTCCTCCCCCGCTTGATACAAAGCCCGGATCTCTTCGATGGTGAGCGGACGACACTGGCCCGGGGACAGGGATCCGTCCCTCAGCGGGCCGATCGACGTGCGGACCAGTCGCTGAACCGGATGATCGACGGCGTCGAACAGCCGTCGAACGATCCGCTTCCGCCCTTCGCCCATGGTCATCTCGACCAACGAGGTGTCTGCGGATCGATCGATGACGCGGGCCGACACCGCCGCGGCCGGACCGTCGTCGAGTTCCACGCCGCTCGTGAGCCGGCGGATCGTCGCCGGTTCCACGACACCGCTGACCAGAACCACATAGGTCTTGTGCACGCCGAATCGCGGATGGGTCACCCTGAGCGTGAGGTCCCCGTCGTTCGTGAGCAGCATGAGCCCCTCAGAGTCGGCATCGAGACGCCCCGCCGGGTAGACCCGCGGCCCGTCGGGTGCCAGAGCGACGACCGTCGGCCTTCCCTGCGGATCGTCTGCGGTGCTGACCGTCCCCACCGGCTTGTAGACGGCGTAGTAGGCAAGATCCGGAGCGATCGGAAGCGGCACGCCGTCGATCTCAACCCGGGCGATCGCCGGATCGACCTTCTGCCCGAGATGCGCCGGTTCACCGTCGACCGTGACTCGACCTTTCCCGATCAGCACTTCGGCGTGACGGCGTGAAACGAAGCCGGATCGACCTATCAGCTTCTGGAGTCGTTCGATGATCCCTCCGGTCGGAAGGGCCGTTCGAGCGTCTCAACGATCTCGGCGGGCGGCACGTGGTCGGCCAGCGGCGGCAGGTCCCGAGGGCTGTTGACCCCCAACTTCTCGAGGAACAATTCGGTTGTCCCGTACAAGAGTGCCTGCCCCGGCCCCGGAGCGGTGCCGATCTCCCGAACGAGTCCCCTTCGTTCGAGGGTGTGAAGGGCACGTTCGGAGTCGACGCCCCGAACCTCGGCGATCTGTCCGCGTGACACGGGTTGCTTGTAGGCAACGACAGCGAGTGTCTCGAGCGCGGCGTTCGAGAGCCGCGTCGCTCGCTCCGATGCGGCGAAGCGCTCAACATACGGCAGCATCTCCGGTGCGGTGTAGAGACGCCACCCACCCGCAAGGCGGCGTAGGACGAAGCCGCCCTGCCGGTCGACCAACTCCTTCTCGATATCTTCGAGCATCGATTCGACGTCCGTGAGCGGGGCTTCGACCACTTCGGCGAGTTCCTGTGAAGTGATCGGTGTCTCCGCCACGAACAGGATCGCCTCGAGTGCACTGCGGATCTCCATCAGAGGGGTTCCTCTCCATTGAGCAGCGCCTCGAGCTGTTCGGCCGCCACCGCTTCGCTGTATCCGATCATGATCGGCGAG
>JAUXCV010000318.1 GCA_030618675.1 Acidimicrobiia bacterium
CACAAGGCCACGCTTGCCTACCTGGCCGGTCCCGGCCACCCGTCCATCGAGATCTCCGGGTAGTTACTGCGGCTTCGAGTCGCTCTGGCTGCGGGCGGTTTCGTACTCATCGTTCAGAACGGCGAGCACTCCCTCGATCATCTGGGCCGACTGGTACGAATAGCCGAGGTCAAAGATGTGTTGGGCACCGGGGAACTCCATGTAGACGACTCGTTCCTGTGACGTGTTCTCCAGTTGTTCGACGAACGCCCGTGCTTCCACCACGGGGGCGAGGGAGTCCCGGTCCCCCTGAGCGATGACGAACGGCGGAACGTCGGGATGAATCCGATCGAGCGGCGACATCTCCGCGAACTTCTCCGGTTCGTCAGCGAGGAACGCCTTGATGACGAGGGGTTCCATGAGCATGGGTACGAACCGGGCGGTCTGGACACCCATTCGATTGGTGACGTCGTAGATCCCGTAGGTGGGAGCCGTGATCTGGACTGAGGTGTCTGCATCCTCGAACCCGGGTTGGTATCGCGGATCGTTCTCCGTGAGCCCCACAAGGGCGGCCAGGTTCCCTCCGGCCGATCCGCCCGACACTGCCACGAAAGAGGGATCGCCTCCGTACTCCCCGGCGTGTTCGCGAATCCAGGCGAGACCTGCCTTGACGTCGGCGAGTTGATCCGGCAGAGCAACACCCGGACTCAGGCGGTAGTTGACGGTGAAGCACAGCCATCCAGAGCGAGCCATGTGGTGAAGCAGAGGGATCCCTTGCTCGCGCTTGTCTCCCATGACCCAGCCGCCGCCGTGGATGTACATGAAGACCGGCCGGTTCTCGCGATCCGTCTTGTCGCGGTAGATGTCGAGCTTGACGACGTGGCCGGCCACGCGCCGGAACGGGACGTTCCTGATCTTCTTGACGGTCCAACCTCTGAATGGCACGGCGAGTAGGACTCTCCACACCGGTACAGAAGGACCTGATCGAGTCACGTCGGCCTTGGCTAGAGCTGCGTCGACAACGTGGCCGGAACTCCGCGTTCTCGACAGGAGCACGATCGTGCCCAGCCAAGCGGAGATGAGGAGGGCGATACCGATCCAGCCGAAGGGGTGTTCCAGCGCTCCCGCCCATATGAGGAAGGCGGCAACGATGGCCTGGAAGAGGACGAGCTGACTCGGTACACCGATTACGAACCACGACCAGAACATGCTCGGGAAGAGCAGCGCCGTCTGCCGGAACGGGCGAAGTGCGTTGATGGTCGCCGATGCAGACCAAAGGCCGAGCAAGAGAAGCAGAATCGCTACGAACACTATGCCCCCCGATCCGATGGGGTTTCTCCGAGGATCGTCGATAGTTCGGCATCTGCCTCGCCGCGAAGCCGCCTGAGATCCGGCAGCAAGGCGAGATGGTTGTGTACCGCCCACCAGCCGGACACCGCTTCGAAGAGATCGATCAGTTGGGCGAAGGCCAGTATCAGGAACACGAGGCCGACGACCATGAGGAAGAGGGCGATCCATGTGACCGCGGGATCACTGAGAACCAGCATCACGATCCACGACAACGGGAAGACGACGATGCCCGTGATAACGCGGGCGGTTCCTTTCGACACGGGTTCTCTCACCAGGGCGCCGACACCCATGACGAGCAGGATCGCGATGAAGTTCGCAGTCAGACCGAGCAGGGCGAAGGGTGCCATCAACACCACGATGAGGCCCTTGACGAGTGCAACTCGGGCGAGATCTGTTGTCCTTGGCATCGGCTGAATCTGGTCGTCCTCGAGACCACAGGCGGCGAGGGAGAGCTGATATCGGCCGGTGGCCGCAAGCCGGTTGTGGTCTTGCGGGTCTGTCGACAGGGCGAGTTGCTGGGCGACCGCTCGCAGTTCTGCCATCGTCGGCTCAGCGAACGCCTTCGACATCCCCGTTCTCAGATGGATCGAGGCGGCGAGCATCATCGTCCGCTCCCGCACAAGGGATCCGAACTCGGGAGAGACCGCGCCGAGGCGCTCAGCGACGAGGTTCGTGACTTGATCCACAAGATCCCGATCGGACTCGCGGAGCTTCTGCCCATCCGCAAGTGAGACGATCTCGTCCTCGGTGATCCATTCCCCCACTTCGACGAGCACTCGGGACCGTGAAGAGACCTTGTCTTCGTAGGTGATGCCGAGCGGAATCATCGCGAGGTTGTCAACCCCCGATTCGATGGCGCTCAGAGCCATGCGAGCAGCACCGGTGCGAACCTTCTGAAGCTCCTGAGTGTCGGTGACCGTGCCCTCCGGGAAGATCAACACGGTTCTGCCCTTGGCAAGCACCTTGGCAACCTCGTCGAACGATGAGACGTTCTTCGCCATGTCCGAGTGGTCCATCTGCCGATAGACCGGAACGACTCCCAGAAGGCGGAGCGCCAGCTTCAAGGGAAGCGTCTTGAAGAGGGTCGACTTGGCGACGATATTGGGCAACCCGCCGAGCGCCCGAACGACGACGACGGCATCGACGAGCCCGCCGAAGTGGTTCGCGACGATGAGCCGTGGCCCGTCGTGGTCCGTCGAACCCGTGATCTCAACACCTTTGAACAAGATGAGGGTGTAGATGCGGGCGAAGACGCCGGTCAACCACCAGCGGATCCAGTAGACCATGACGGCACTCTACGCCGACTCGCTCCCCCGTCTGGTCTTCGCCCAC
>JAUXCV010000229.1 GCA_030618675.1 Acidimicrobiia bacterium
GCCGACGGAAGCGCGTACGAAGCGACATTCAAGATCCCGGCCGCCGGCGAGTCCACGGATGAGCCGACCGACGAAGTTGCGGACGAGGAAGAGAGCAGCAGCATTCCTGTGTGGGTCTGGATCGTTCTCGGCCTCCTGGTGATCGGCATCATCGCACTCGGCATCAAGATGTTCGCCGGTGGCGATTCAACCGGTGGCGACGGTGCGCCCGGTACCGACGGCGGCGACACTCCGGAAACGGAAACACCGACAACAGAGACCAGCTAACGCACGGAACGCACCCGACTACGGGCGCACCGAACAATCGAGTAGAAAGAGGCGGGGCCCTTGGGCCCCGCCTCCGCGTCTGTCCCCCGTGGCCACCCGCGGCGACGTACCCGGTCCGGGTAGTCGGTACTCTTGCTCACAGCCCACGGCTCTCAGCCCACATCTCTGACTTCCTCCGCTACTCCGCTACTCCAGCAAACACAGGGCTAGCGTTCAGGGTTCATGACCTCGCTTCTTTCCCATACGCGCTCCGTCCTGGCTTCGCGGGGACACGCGGCATTTCTTGCTGCGTCTCTGCTAGTCGGGATCCTCGTCGGCTTCGGGGCCGCGTTGCTGGTTTGGGCGTTGGAGTTGGTTTCGGACAGCGTCCTCGAGGCCGACGCTCTCTTGGGGTTCGGCAAGTGGATGTTCCTGATCTCGATTCCGATCGGCCTCCTCGCAGCTTGGCTGTTGAATCGGTGGGTCGGCCCCGGTGTTTCGGGAGGTGGAGTAGCCGAGACCATGGTCTCCGTGAACCTCGAAGCGGGATACCTCTCGACGAAACTCGCCCCGTCGAAGATCGTGGCTACCGCAGCCACTCTCGGAACCGGCGGCTCGGGTGGACGAGAGGGACCCATCGTCCTCATCGGCGGAGCGATTGGATCATCATTCGCGCGGTACACCGGGTTCGGCCTCGATCGAGTCAAGAGCCTCGTTGCTGCCGGTGCCGGCGCCGGTATCGGAGCGAGTTTCAACGCTCCGATCGCGGGGATGATGTTCGCACTCGAGGTGATTCTCAGTTCGTTCGCGATTCGCCACGTCAGCGCGATCGTCGTCACATCTGTGGCAGCGGCGGTGACGACGCATACGCTCGTCGGCGAAGAGCGTTTCCTCCGCTCACCCGCGTACGGACTCGATGATCCGCGCCAGTTGATCCTCTACGCAGTTCTCGCTCTCATCGCCGTGCTTTTCGGCACACTCTTCCTCCGAGTCCTCGATCGCGTCAGCATGACGAAGATCGTATCCGCGGTCCCGGGATGGGTCGTTCCCGTGTTGATGGGCGTCTCCGTTGCTCTCATCGGCGTCGCGTATCCGGAAACACTCGGTACCGGTCAAGCGTTCCTCACCGAATTGCTCTCGCTGACAGACCATGGAGAGTTCATCTGGTGGTCGCTGTTCGTCATCGCCGCGCTCAAGGCCGTCACCGCAGCGCTCACACGCAAGGGTGGCGGTTCGGCCGGCACGTTCATGCCGGCGCTCGTCATCGGCGGCGCAGTAGGGGCCGGCTTCGCCATCCTCATCGATCCCTTGTGGAATCTGTCCGAGATCGAACCCGGGGCGTTCGCTCTCGTGGGCATGGCGGCCGCACTCGCAGCAACGGCTCGAGCACCGCTCACCGCCGTGATTCTCGTATTCGAATTGACCGGCGGCTACGGACTGGTTCTCCCGCTGATGCTGGCGTCGGCGCTCGCGACCTTCATCGGTGAACGGATCCATCCCGACTCCGCTTACACGATGGCGCTAGCTCGCAAGGGGATCCGCCTGCCGGAGACCGAGGACATCGACCTGCTCGACACCGTCAAGGTGAGCGAAGTCATGGCCCAGGTCGACGAGACGGCCGCGCCGGACATGACGATCGCAGAACTCAATGAACGCCTCGATCGGACCCGTCACCACGGCATGCCGGTCGTCGAGGATGATCGACTTGTCGGCATCATCACGGTTACCGACGTTGAGCGCGCCGGGTCCGAGGACGACTCCCGAACGGTGGGCGATGAGATGACCGTCACACCAGTCACAATCACTCCCGATCTGCCCGTTTCGGCTGCCCTTGCGCGGATGGCGTCGCTCGGCCTGGGCCGCCTTCCCGTAGTTGCCGATGACGACCGCCGGCACCTCGTGGGCATGTTCCGTCGTGAATCTGTCGTCAAGGCCTACCACCATGCCCTCGGCACATCCACGGGTCGCCACCTCTATCGGGACCGCATGAGCGTACGGACACAACCGGGAGCCGCCTTCTTCGAGGCCCCGGTGCGGCGCGGTTCGCCGATCATCGGATCCCTTGTGAAGGATGTTCGATGGCCGGAAGGGGCCGTCCTCGTCTCGATCCGCCGCGGCTCGTCCGTGCTCATCCCCCATGGCAGCACGGCCATCGAGTTGGGCGACGCGATCACCCTGTTCGGCACCGGAGGGTCCCGAGAAGAACTCGGCTTCCTGATGGAACCCGCCCAAGACGCAACAGGCGAGTGGAACCAGCCGTAGGAAGGTGAGTATCACGTTCACCTCCCGAACGGACAACGAAACGCCGAACACAACGCCGCGTACCCAGGGTTCGTAGCCTCGTATATGCGTCTGACAGCCCGCGGAATGGGGGTTCCTTCATTCCGCGGGCTCTCGGCACCATATAGAGCGCCGCGAACCCTGGGTATGTAGGAGGGAGTCGTCATGACATCCGAAGTGGACCGTCATGTTTTCGTCATCTTCGGGGCTACGGGTGATCTCGCACGCCGCAAGCTGATCCCGTCGCTCTACCGCCTGATCACTGAGAACGGTATCGGCGACCGGTGCATCGTGCTGGGGGTCGCCCCGGGCGAACTCGACGACGCCGCCTACCGGGCCTGGACTCGAGACGCGCTCTCCGATGCGGGACTCGATAGCGAGGCAATCGAGGCGTGGTGCGACGACAACGTCTACTACCAGAGGATCGGTCGCGACGCCGGGTCGTATGAGCCACTGAGTCGGCGCCTCGAAACGATCGAAGCCGACCGCGGCCTTCTCGGGAATCGCGCCTTCTATCTGGCCCTTCCCCCTTCGGCGTTCCCGACCACCGTCGCGAGCCTCGGAGCAGCCGGGCTGAACGAAGGCCCCGGATGGACGCGCCTTGTCATCGAGAAGCCCATCGGCGCCGACCTGGAGTCGGCACGCGAACTGAACGCAGCGGTACACGAGTTCTTCAGCGAGAGCCAGGTCTACCGGATCGACCACTACCTGGGCAAGGAGACGGTGCAGAACCTCATGTCGTTTCGCTTCGCCAACCCCGTGTTCGAGAGCGTGTGGAACCGGGACCGGATCGAGTCCATCGAGATCACCGTCGCCGAGGATCTCGGAGTCGGAACACGTGCCGGGTACTACGAATCGGCCGGCGCGCTGCGAGACATGGTTCAGAACCACCTCACCCAGATCCTTGCCCTGGTCGCCATGGAGCCGCCGATCTCGTTCGACGCCGACCAGGTCCGCACCGAGAAGGTCAAAGTGATCGAAGCCATCGCACCGATCCGACGGGAGAACATTGTCTTCGGCCAGTACGATGCAGGTGAGATCGACGGCAGAGCGGTCCCCGGCTATCGGGATGAAACCGGCGTCGCACCC
>JAUXCV010000008.1 GCA_030618675.1 Acidimicrobiia bacterium
GCGTTGACCATCCCCATCTCGTAGGCGTCCTGCGCCGAGTGCTCACGGCCGAGGAAGAACACCTCTCTGGCGCGCTTCTGGCCGACCTGGCGGGCGAGGAGCGCCGACCCGTACCCTCCATCGAAGGAGGCGACGTCAGCGTCGGTCTGCTTGAACACGGCGTGTTCTCGCGAGGCGAGTGTGAGGTCGCACACGACATGGAGGCTGTGGCCTCCGCCGACGGCCCATCCGGGAACGACGGCGATCACGATCTTGGGCATGAAGCGGATCAGGCGTTGCACTTCGAGGATGTGGAGTCGTCCGAGTCGTGCAGCGTCGACTCCCTCCGCTCCTTCGTACTGGTAGCCGTCGGCACCCCGGATCCGCTGATCCCCACCCGAGCAGAACGCCCAGCCGCCATCCTTCGGCGACGGGCCGTTGCCGGTCAGGAGCACCGCTCCGACATCGGAGGTCATGCGGGCATGATCGAGGGCCGTGTACAGCTCGTCAACGGTATGAGGGCGGAACGCATTGCGGACTTCGGGACGGTCGAATGCGATTCGGACGGCACCGATCTCGGAGGATCGGTGATAGGTGATGTCCGTGAACTCGAACTCCTCAACGGGGTTCCACGCGGCTTGGTCGAATATCTCAGAGGTCACGAGGCGATACTGTAGTGACCGCCATGACCGACACCCTGCCGCACGAGTGGGTGAAGATTCACGCAAGGGCGAATCCCGAAGCCCCGGCGGTCGTCTTCGCCGACATTTCGATCTCATACGCGGAGCTCGATCTTCGTGCCGACGCGTGCGCCCTGCCTCTGGTCGACGAGGGCATCGAAGCTGGTGACCTCGTTCCGTTCGAGGCGACCCCGGACCTCGAGACGGTCATCGCTCTGGTCGCCATCCCTCGAATCGGAGCGGTTCCGGTTCCTTACGGCCCACATCTCATCGAGACAAGCGACACCCTGCGAGAGTCTGTGTACGCGGTCGTGCCCACGTCCGGAAGCTCGGGACGCCCGAGGGGCGTCATCCTCACCCCCGGGAACGTGAACGCTGCCATCGAGGCATCTGAACGTCGACTTGGCAACGACAGCGGCGATCGTTGGCTCTTGACTCTCCCCCTCTTCCATGTCGGAGGGCTCTCGGTCGTCTGGAGGAGTCTGGCTGCCGGCGGGTCGATCGAGCTTCATGCAGGATTCGACGCGGTGAGAGCGGCCGAGAGTCTCAGAAATGGGTCTGTGTCGATGGTCAGTCTCGTTCCGACGATGCTCCACAGGATTCTCGACATCGACCCCGGCTCCTACGCCGGGATCAAAGGTGTTCTGCTGGGTGGCGCGCCGGCGAGTCGGGATCTTGTGGAGCGCGGTCTTGGCGCCGGGTTGCCGGTGCTCCAGACATACGGGATGACCGAGACCTGTTCTCAGGTCACCACCGTCGAACCGGGAACGGCGCGACGGTCACTCGGGACCGCGGGCCGTCCGCTCGATGGCTTCTCCGTGACGATCGACGGCGGAGAGATCGTGATCGATGGCCCGGCGGTCTCTCCCGGGTACATCGGCGAGTCGCCCCGTATCGGACCGTACCGTACGGGCGACCTCGGACACATGGATCGTGAGGGGAGACTGATCGTCACCGGTCGGAAGGATGAACTCATCCTGACCGGCGGAGAGAACGTCCACCCTTCGGCTATCGAAGGCGCGATCGAGGCGATCCCGGCGGTTTCCCATGCTGTGGTGGTCGGTATCGACGACGAGGAGTGGGGCAAGATCGTTGTGGCCATCGTCGAGACGGAACCCGACGAGATCCCGGACATCAAGATGGCAGTCGCAGACAACCTCGCACGCCACGAGATCCCGAAACGCTGGATCGCTGTCGAGCAACTCCCGCTCCTACCAACCGGCAAACCCGATCGTCAAGCGGCTCAAGCCTTAGCGACCCGAGAGATCCGGTAGCTGAGTAGCCGAGGAAGAGCGGCACCATCCGCTACTCCGCTACTCCGCTACTCCGCTACTCCGCTACTCCGCTACCCAAACACGACCGGATCCTTCTCGCGTTCATCAACCGTCAACTGGAACACGTCGGGTCTCGCGTAGTGACCGATCGGGTCGAAGTCGAACATGCCTCGCGTGATCTCTCCGAGGTCGATCTCGGCGGTGAGGATCGTCTCGCCGCTGCGATCGGGCCCGGCAAGGAAACGGCCGTGAGGATCGACGATGCAACTACCGCCGCCGATGAGCACAGTCTCGGGGTCGTCGCCATATGCCGTGACGTAGTCGGGCGGGTAGTCACCGCGAACGGCGTACTGATTAGCCGAGAGCACGAACGTTCGACCCTCGAGAGCGATGTGCTGCATCGACGACGCCCATCGCTCACGGTCGTCGACGGTGGGGGCGCACCAGATCTGCACTCCCTTCGCATACATCGCCGTGCGATACAACGGCATGTAGTTCTCCCAGCAGATCGCAGCTCCGATCCGGCCGACGCTGGTCCCGAGGACCGGCATCGTGGAACCGTCCCCGAATCCCCAGATCAGTCGCTCGGACGCAGTCGGCATCAGCTTGCGGTGGACACCCAGCAGTTGTCCGGCAGGGTCGAGGAAGATCACCGAGCAGAAGAGCGTCCCGTGCTCGCGTTCGATGACGCCGGCGACAAGGTGCACACCGGCCGCAGCTTTGGCGATGCCGTCGAGATCGGGGCCGGGGATCGTGATCGCCCCCTCTGCGTATCTACGGAACCAGTCGCGACCGTCCTCGGTTCTACTCCCGACCACGGCGCCGAAGTCGTGGCCTTTTGGATACCCGCCCACGAACGCTTCGGGGAACACGACGAGTGCGGCTCCGCGGCTTCTGGCATCAGCCGTGAGATCGGCGAGTTTCTCGATGGTGGCCGGAGTGTCGAACGCGATCGATCCAGCCTGTACGACCGAGACGATCACAGGGGAGTGACGATCGTTCATCATCGGACCCTACCGGAGTCCGATCATCTCCTCAACGGTACGGCGGAAGGACTCAGGTTCCTCGTCGAACAGGGGGGCGCCACGGCTGATGGCACTGGCCCTCAGTTGCTCGCGTCGTTCGAGCGAGCGGTGAGAGAGGGATGCGAAAGCACCGTCGTCGGCGTGTAGTTCGCACACCTCGAGCAGGACTGTCTGGTCGTGTTCGAGGCCCAGGTCGTCGCCGAGAAGGGTGTACGGGCCGAGGAACCTGTTCGGCGCATCGAGCGCTTCGAGTTGATATCGGAGGTACTTGACGCGCCTCCTCCAACCGTGGAACGCCGCCGCCGTCGGGGTCGCTCTAGTGGTCTCGAGATCGACGAGTCCGCGACGATACGTCCGGAGAAGCCCTGCTCCGACGGATCTTGAATCCGGTCCGTGCCAGTCAAGGAGTCGCCACCTGCTGGCGATGGCTTCGAGTCGGCGTACGGCTTCGATTCGAGATCCGGCCTCGAGATCGGCGATCGCCTCCGAGTAATCCTCGTGGAGTCTGATCAGGATGCCATCTGGGGCATCGAGGTCCCGGGCGGTGTCGATGAGCACGTACGCGTCACGCGCCGGTGCGAGCAAGCGAGCCGTGTCGCGAAGGGCGCCGTTCTCTGTCCGGTAGGTCGACGTTCCGATCGATCGGCGAGCCAGTCGAAGGAACGCACGGAGCCGCTTGATGCACTTGCGAGTTCCATGGACGGCGACGTCGAGATCGACCGGGTTGGCGAGCCTGGGGGCGAGGCGTTCGAGACGGGCGACCTCCTTTGCTGCAAGGGATTTCATGGGTTGCCCGTCGGTGTGATCTGGGCGAAGCTGTCGTCGGTGAGATCGTCGACCGAGCCGGTCGAGACCGGCACGAAGTCGGAGAGCATCGCTTCCTGCGCTCCCGGTTCGAGTGCAAGCAGATCCATGATGCGTGTTGCGTTGATCGATCCGTCTCCTCCGCCGATCCGCCATTGCTGGGCCGACGGTTCGACGTCGCGAACCCGACGGACGCCGCTCGACGGGAAACCCTCCTGGCTCATCACAGCGACAGCGTAGTTCCACTCAGCCGGATCGCCATCACCGAACAGCGACTTCGGGATCCGCGCCGTCACCCGTCCCTTGTCCGGGTACACGAGGATCTTGAACGTGGGTTCCGTCTCCGTGACCGATCCGTCCGGCTCGGCAACGTACAGCGCCGGGAACCAACCTTCGATCGTGAGCGCCCGATCCCACCCCGATTCGGATTCCCAGGACGCGTTCCTTCCGGGAAGGAAACGCCTGGCCCCGTTGACGGTTTCGGGGTCCATGTCGACGTAGATGTCGAAGGTCTGGATTGAGAGCCCATTCGGGCTGTCCCACGTGTTGAGGACGGGCGCAAGTACATCGAGATTGAAGATGAGGTCGTCGCTCGACTCGCCGACGGTGAATGCCGTCAGATCGTATGAACCGGGTGTGAACAGCGGGTCTGTCGGGTACGTGTAGCTGCCGGGGCCGTGATCATCACCCTCGGGATCGACCGCCTCGAACGCGGTAGCGACGTTGGAGATGTCGGGCACGACCATCGCTCCTGGACCCTCGGACGGGGCCCCGATGATCTCAGGCCCTCCTGCACGATCAACGAGGCGGAACCGGATGGGATCGCCGACCTCGATCGGGCCCAGCGGGGCGAGCGGGATCGAGAACTCGACGCGTGTCCCATCGAATCCGGCCTCGATCGACTCCGTTTCGGGGAGCATCCCTGCGACCACGAGTCCATCGCCGCTCCCGATCGATGGAAGAGGTGCGGGTCCGCTCACCGATGTCGGGTTGGTGCCGCGCCACGACAGCAGGTGGCTCGCGCCGAAACCAATGACCTCTCCGCCCACGGTCAATCCGCGTGTCGTGGTCGCGCTTGGAAGACCGAGATAGAGATCGAACCCGGCAGCATCGTCGCCGAGTACTTCGCTCGCATAGTCCACCCGGATCTGGAGGCGGCTCTTGTCGTAGAGCCAGTAGTAGGCGACAAACGGGTCCCCATCGAGGGAGTAGAGGCCGGCGGTGTCCCACTCCTCGGTATCGACTTCGGCATCGATCTCGATCGTGCCGGTCCCGTCGGCCGAACGGTTGGGAGCCACGGTTGGCGCCGGGATGATGGGGGTGCGGACGAATGCCGGACGGTCGATCTCGAGGGCGTCATAGACGCGGCCCAGAAGTTCGCGGAACGCGCCATCGAAGTAGCCGTCGTCGCCCGAATCTTGATCGGCGCCGTACCACCAGAACCAGTCGGATCCCTCGGCGAAGAGCAGATGGTCGTAGGCCGAGGCGAGTTGGTCCTCGCCGGCCGCCGCCGACGATGCCGCTTTGGCGTATGCCCGGCGGGTCGTCCAAAGAGCGTCCCAAGCGGCGGCTTCTTCCGGCTCACCGATCCAGGTCGCGAAGTTGGGCTGGAACCAGGACGCGGGGAAGACATCGGGAAGCGGTTCGACATGATCGCCGAACCGGGCCAGCAACTCACCCGGCGTGACCGTCGTTACGAAGTCCGATGTGGTGAGGTTCTCGTAGAGGGCGTTGAGGAAGTCCTTGCCGTCATTGTCGTAGTGCTCCCAGGCGTTCTCACCGTCAACCACGACGGTGACGACCTTCGGGCCGTCAACACCTAGTTCGTCGAGTCGATCCTTCGCGAGCTCGAGACGGTTCATGAAGTCATCGGCTGCCGCTGCGCCCGACATTCCCGAGTACTCGAAGCCGATGAGATCGGCGAGTTGGACGTCCCTGAAGAAGATCGGAAGATCCGGGTTCCGACTGTGCTGAGCCGTGTACATGCGATAGAGAACGTCGGCGTCGATCACCGTCCCGTTCGAATCCCGTTCGAATGAGCCGTGATCAAGTGTCTGCCCGAGTACGTGCTCTCCGGTAGCGATCCACTCGATGCCCTCGCCGGCCAGGATCGATGTCACCTCCTGAGCGACCGCGCCCTCACCGGGCCACATGCCGGTCGGGCGCTTGCCGAGGAGCCGTTCAGCAAGGTCGAGTCCGCGTGTTACCTGCTCCCTGGAGTCACGAGGTTCCCGGAACCGGTCCTCCGGCATGATCGCCGTCGGGTCGCCGACGAGAGCGAGGTTCGTGTCGGAGATGAGTGGGAGGATCGGGTGGGCGAGCGGCGTGGTCGTGATCTCGATCTGTCCCTGATCCCAGAGTTCCTTGTGGATGTCGAGGGTTCTGGCGACGGCGTCGAGGTGGGCTTCGAGAACGGGTTGCTTGTCTGCTTCGACGAAATCGCGGCCACGGTCGACCAGTCCGCTCAGGCGTGGTTCAGCGAGTAGATCCGGATCGCTCCAGGCAAGGTTGAAAAGCACCTGTAGGTCGAGGTAGTCCTGGGGCGTGAACCTGGTGCCGTCCGTTCGCTGGTCGGCGAGTTCTCGGTATCTGGGGAAGCGGGCGATGATACCGGGACTCACATCGAAGAACCGGGTGAGAAGGAATTCCCGCTCCCCGGCCGTGAGTCTGTCGGCCGGGATCTCGGTGTGTACCCAATACGAATCCCTCGTCCCGTTCATGATCTCCTCGAGTTGAAGGAGCAGCACCGGGGTGAGGTTGAACGAGACTCGAAGTTCCGGGTACCGGCCCACGAGATCGGCCATGTCCCAGTAGTCCTTGGCGGCGTGGAGTCGCACCCAGGGACGGGTGACGATGCCGTTCTCATCCTTCGGGTAGAGAGGCTGGTGTTGATGCCAAAGGAGCACGAAGTAGAAGCCGTCCTCGTCCAGCGGCGAACGAGCCCCCACGGTCGTAGTCGTTCCGGTCGCATCGGCCGCGGTCGTGGGTGCCGTCGAAGACGTGTCATCCGACCCCGAAGTACAAGCCGCAGCAAGGAGAGCGAGACCGATCGCGATGACGAAGCGACGCAGAAGGGGCCTCTTCACCTCACCTTCACGCCTCATGCTCCCAGAGCCCCCTCCGGCCCTTCGGGCCACCTCCCCCGCCTGCGGCGGGGGAGGATGCCGGCAGCTCTCGCCCTCATCACTCCAACAACCCCAGGTCCCGCAGGTACGCATCGGACGAGGGCTCGCGGCCGAGGAAGGCACGGAGATGCTCGATAGCGTCACGGGAGTGGCCGCGCGCGAGCACCTCGCTGCGGTACCGGGAGCCGACTTCGGGGCTGAGCACGCCCTCGTGAGAGAAGACCGAGAACATGTCGTCTCCGTAGACCTTGGCCCATTGGTAGCCGTAGTAGCCGGCGCCGTACCCGCCCATGAGGTGCCCGAATGATGCCGCGAAGTGCGTGTCGTCGTGATACGGGATCAGCGTCAGGGCGAAGGCATCACGGGTGGCCTGATCGATGTCGACGTCGCCGTGGCCTGTGTGAATCGCAAGGTCGAACTTGCCGAGGAACGCCTGCCTCAGCGTGGTGAGGGCGGTGTTCTGATCCCGCGCAGCGACGAGTCGCTCGACGAGATCCGACGGGATCATCTCGCCGGTCTCGTAGTGACGGGCGAACCGTTGGAGCACCTCCGGTTCCCACGTCCAGTGCTCCATGATCTGTGACGGCGCTTCGACGAAGTCCCATTCGGTTTCGTATCCGGCGAACCGGGGATGGTCGACTTCGGTCAGACAGAAGTGCAGGACGTGCCCGAATTCGTGGAACAGGGTCAGCACCTCATCGTGCTTGAGGAGCGATGGGGACCCCGGTCCCGGCTTCGTGAAGTTCGCGACGATCGCAGCAACCGGCTTTCGGTAGCTGCCGTCGTCCAATCTCATGCCCCCGGTGATCGCGAAGCACGCGGCATGGCCGAACTTGCCGTCGCGCGGGAAGAGATCGGCGTAGAAATAGGCGACCGGGTCCTCCGATCCGCGGTTCCGGATTTCGTACAGCTTGACGTCGTCGTGCCAGGCGCCGGTCTCTTCGATCTGGCGGTACTCGAGGCCGAAGACATCGCCGGTGATCTCGAACATGCCGTCCATGACGGTGTCGAGAGGGAAGTACTCGGCGATCTCGTTCTGATCGATCCCGTACTCCCGGCGCCGTTGCTGGGTGTGGTAGTACACCCAGTCCCACGGCTGAATCGGTTCGTCTCCGATGTCCGAGGACGCCAGGCTCTGGAGCGCGGCAAGTTCGATTCGACCGCGTTCGGTGAGACCGGGGATGATCGATGAGTAGAGCTCATCGACTGCTTCGGTGTTCGCCATCTTGGTCTCCATGGCGTATTCGGCCCATGTGTCGTAGCCGAGGATCTCTGCGATCTCCTCGCGGGTAGAGACGGCTTCGGCGAGGAGGGGTGAGTTCTCTTCGGCGGCGCGATTCCAGAACTTGAACTGCATCCGACGGCGCAGATCCCGGTTCTCTGCCTCTTCGACGAACGGGATGTAGTCCGGGTAGCTCATCGAGACCCGGAACGTGTCTTTCGACCCGCCGGGTCCGAGGCGCTCGACGTAGGCGTCCGGCAGTCCGGCGAGGTCGTCTCTGGTCATGTCGATGCCGTCGTCCCACTCGTCGAGGTTGCTGCTGAACGCGACTTGGAGTTCGATGAGTCGCTGCCGGAGTTCCCGAAGATGCTCACGATCTGCGGTGTCGAGATCGTGGCCGGCTCGACGGAGATCGCGGAGCCAGAACTCGAGGCTGCGCGCCTCGAGGCCGTCGAGATCCCGGGCGTTATCCGTCGTCGCATATGAGCGGATCGCTGCCGCGAGATCGGAGCGCATGACGAGGTCTGATCCCCATTTGGCGATCCTCTCTTCGGCGGCGACACCGGCGGCGCGCACATCGGCATCGGTGTGGACCCTTGCCATGAAAGCTCCCCGGCCCGAGGCGTCGGAGATCACCACCCCCGCGCGGTCAAGCGGGGCCATGGTGTTCGAATAGATCCGGGGTTCGCCGGCGGCAACCGCGGAATCAACCTCAGCATCGGCTTGAGCGATAGCGGCGTTGGTGATCTCAGTGACGCCGGTGGCGGTGATGGCGGTGTAGTCGTAGAGCATGGCCGGGAGGGTACCGGGCGAAGTGGATTGCTCAGGAAACTAGCCGGTGTGAGACACGTCGAACAGCAGGGGCCGGTGAACGGGGCCGAGATCAGGTCCGACCGAACGGTACGGCACCGTGATCGCTCCGGTGTAGACGGCATGATCGACCGGCAGACCGGTGTAGCTGCCGACGAACGGCCAGTCGTACGACGGCCATGTCGCGGTGTACCCGAACCCGTCTTCCGAGTTGGTCATTCCTTCGGAGAGCAGGCCGAAAGCGTGGGACCACCGGGAGGTTTCGAGATTCCCGGTCATGACAACCGGGCCTTCCATCTGCAGAGCGGCGGCATTCACAGTTGCGAACCGCTCGGCACGGTCGTCGGCGGCAGACGTGGAACCGGGGTTCCGAACGGCAATTCCGATCACCGTCACCGTCCCGGCTTCGGTCTCGACGCGAACGGTTAGATCCGCACCGGGTGCCGGCGGGAGGGGTGAGACTGCTGCGTCGCGATGGACGAGGACGAGCGATCGACCGGTTGCCCCGTCGGCGATGGGCGTGGCGACGATTCGGTAAGGGACGCCGCTGTCGTCCAGCGTTGCCTCCCAATCTCCACTCGCGTTGTGAAGCAATGCGATATCGGCATGTTCCTGATCGATCCATTCGACGATCTCACGGTGCTGATCGGATGACTCTCCGGTATCGAGGCTGATGATCCTGATGCCATCGGTCGAGACGGCGGCCGTTTGTGTGGCCAGCCACATCGGAGCCAGGAGAACGGCGTTCGCGACGGCTGCAAGAAGGAAGAGAGAAGAGAGGGCACTACGGAAGACGAAGCCGTAGATGACGGCAGTCGTCACCAGGATCACAACATAGGGGAATCGCAGATCGGCGAGTCGATCGAATCCCCACCAGGTCGCGCCGAAGAACCCGAAGACGGTACCGAGCGTTGCGGCTGTGCCGGAGAGGAACAGGAGAAGGGAGAAGAGTCTGCGTCCGGGTTTGGCTCCGGTCGAGTTCTTCCCTGCCATCAGTTTCCGAGAGCGTAGAAGAATCCGTCGCGGGATCCCACGTATATCCGGCCGTTCCACACTGCCGGGGTCGACTCGATACAGGCGCCGGTACCCACGGTCGCGTCCCACAGATGCTGCGGTGAACGAGGATCGGCGAGGTCATAGGCCCGGAAACCGGAATGATCGGTGAGGCAGTCGACACCGACGACGAGCGTGTCATCGGCGATGACCGGCGATGACCAGGCGTTGCCACCGATGAAATCCTGCCAGATCGTTTCCCCGGTGGCAGTATCGACGGCGAGGAGGTCGCCTGCATCGGTCGCTACGAAGAGCACGCCGGCATCGGCATGGAGGGCCGGCGTCGCCCAGGCACCGGCGTCCTGTCCTCGGGCAGCCGATAGATCGACAGACCACACCACCGGATCGTCGGGGTTGTTCGGATCGAGTTTGGCGAGGTCGCCGACCTCGCGAACCCGGCGTGCAGCGGTGTTGTTCTTCTTCGCCGTATCGGCGTGTGAGACAACGTAGAGGAAGCCGTCCCGATCGATGCTGATCGTGGCATCGGTATCGTCGCCGTTCCAGAAGTCGAAGAAGATCTCGCCGTTTCCAGATTCGATATCCGAGACGTCCACGCCGACCACGCGTCCTGCGGACGTGGAGAAGTAGGCTCGTTGATCGAAGACGGCTGTTGAACTCTCGACCGAGTGTTGGCGCCCGAAGATCTCCGTCAGTTCATCGGTCCATGTAGAGATCTGATACACGACCTGTGGGTCGATGGTGACCTTCCCGTCGGCGTCGTACCCACGGTTGAGCTTCACTGCGAACCACCACGAGTTCTCTCCGCCCTCGTACATGATGTCGTCGATGATGACCGGGTTCGAATCCCAGTCGTCGTTCCAGATCCCCTCCACCGACTTGGCATGGAGTGACCACACCTCCCGGGGTTCATCACCGTCGAGGGCGATGATGCGGAATCGCGGGTCGCGAGAACCCGTGTAGAGCAGAGGGAACCCATCCGGGTCGAGGGTCACAGAGCCTTTGATGATGTCGCCCATGTCGAAATCGGGGCGTGTGCGTTCACCGGTGGCGGCGTTGAGGAAGTGGATCTGCTTGTCGTATGCGCCGAAGATCACTTCGGTGATCCCGTCGGGACGCTCCCACACGACCGGCTGGCCCGTCCACCCGCTTCCGCACCAGACTTTCGGGTCCTTGCCGACCGGGGACTGCCCGCACATGGAGTCGTCGGGGAAGCGCCAGGACACGTCGGGTGCTGTTGCCGGCACGGGCCCTGACCCGAAGAAGGTCCTGGTCGGGTTGCCGCGGAACATCGTCAAGCCGACAACCTCACCCCACGGCTCGCCGGCGCTCTCCGGGGGAACGACTCCCTCGGATCGCTGAGGAACCGTCGTGGTCGTTGAAGTCGACGAGGGGACGGTCGTCGGTGCCGGGTCTCCGGGTCGGGTCGTCTCAGTCCCGGGGAGGGTTGTGACGGGGGCGAAGGTCGTTGTTGAGGCATTCGGGTCGACCGGGATCACGTCGGCGCCGGCCACGCACGCGGCGGCGACGAGGCTGAGGGCGATGACGATGAGGATCACGCGACGCATTGTCCAAGAGTGTAGGAACCGGGATGTTTTCTGCTCGCAACCGCGGGAGTCGTATCCTCGGCCCATGCGTGCGCTGCCTCCTCGTCTTGATCCGCTTCGGACCGCCTACGCGCGCATCATGGGCGCCGATCCGTTCTTGATGGCGGCGGCGATCGCGTACAACGCGTTCTTCGCCCTCGTTCCCTTGGCATTCGCCGCGGTGGCCGGTCTCTCGATGGTCGGAACTGGCGGAGATGCCGCCGAACGGGTCGAGGCCATGATCGCTAACGGGTTTCCAGAGCAAGTAAGCACGTTCGTCATCGGGATCTTCGACGAGGCCCGGGACGCCGTGGGCGACTTGGGATCCGTTGTGCTCGGGCTCTCTCTGCTGGTAGCTCTCTGGTCCGGATCGCGGGCGATCTATGCCGTGCAGAAAGCGCTCCGACTCATCGAGCGTGCGGAAGAGCACCGGCCATACTGGAAGACGCGCGGATTGGGCATCCTCTTCACGCTCGGCGCGGGGATCGCATTGATCGTCGGATACGTCATCGTCATCTTCGGAGACTGGGTCACGACGGCTCTGAAGCACTTCGGTATCCATGTGGGATCGGTGACGTGGATCAGCGGTGCGGTCCTGATCGGATGGGTGGTCGTGGTGCTGTATGCCATCTACGAGTGGGGGACGCCGACTCAGATCCGGCGCCCGTTTGTCGCTGCCGTCGTGGCAACGGGGATCCTGACCGTCACCACTGCGGTGGCCGCCATCGTTCTGCCCGATATCAGCGGTGGCACGATCGCGGCGCTCGGAACCGTCGGCGTGGTCCTGCTCTGGTCGTACATCATCGGCCTCGTCGTGATCGTGGTTCCGGCGATCGTCCCATCCATCGAAGACGTCATCCGGGGCACCACGAAGTGAACGCGGAGCGGTCGACCGTCGACATGAAATCCGGCATCGGGCTTCTCGCCAAGACGGTGCGGTCCTATCCGAGGGACGGAACGATCGCGATGCTCGGTGCGCTCGTCTGGATGGCTTCGGTGGTCGCCATCCCGTACGTCGTCAAGTTGATCATCGACGACGCGATTCTCGAAGGTCGACGGGATCTGTTGCTCCCTTTCGTTGCCCTGTTGGCGGTCATCGGGTTGGTCCAGGCGATCGGAATGGGGTTCCGGCGCTATTTCGGATTCCGGCTCTCCTATCGTGCCGAGGCCGATCTGAGGGGCCGGATGTTCGCTCACATCCAGCGCCTCGCGTTCTCATTCCACGACATCACACCGACCGGACAGCTGATGTCGCGAGCGTCGTCGGATCTGTCCCAGATCCGCTTGATTCTCATGATGCTGCCGATCGTGGTCGCCAACATCGCGATGTTCTTCGTCGTGGTCATCGTGCTCGTTGTGATCGATCCGGTGCTGGGTCTCGTCGCCTCGCTGACCGTCCCCGCTCTGGTTCTCACGGCGAACAGGTTGGCAAGCCGCATCATCGGTCTCTCCTTCAGTGTTCAGCAGAAGATCGCCGATCTAGCCGAGGTCGTCGAGGAGACGGTTGCGGGCATCGAGGTCGTGAAGGCATACGGTCAGGAGCGCCGCGAAGAACAGCGCTTGAAGAGAGCCGCTCTCGCGATCTATGAAGACACGATCCAGATCGCTCGGTACCGGTCGAGGTACGGGCCGCTCTTCGAACTGATCCCGTCCTTCGGGACCGTCGCTGTGCTGTGGATCGGCGGGTTCCGGGTCATCGACGGGGCTCTGACGCCGGGTGAGTTCGTGGCGTTCACGCAGTATCTCGCCGTCCTGATCCTCCCACTGATGATCACCGGTTGGTTCTTCGCCAACCTGCCGCGGGCGGCCGCTTCCGCATCCCGGATCGAAGAACTCCTCGCAACCGACCCGGTCATCGAGAACCCAGCGACGCCCGTCCAATTGCCGGACGGTCCGGGGGAGATCCGATTCTCCGACGTTCGTTTCGCGTATCCAGGGGGCGGACCCGTACTCGATGGGATGGATCTTGTCGTGCCCGGTGGTGCTGCCGTGGCTCTCGTCGGAACGACGGGTTCGGGCAAGACGACGATCACCAATCTCGTGCCCCGCTTCTACGATGTTGCTGCGGGAGCCGTCACGATCGACGGGGTCGATGTTCGAGATCTCGATCTGGACGATCTGCGGTCCGAGGTCGCCATCGTGTTCCAAGAAACGTTCCTGTTCTCAGCGTCGATCGCTGAGAACATCCGTGTCGGCGATCCCGATGCCGACGATCGCAGAGTGCGTTCGGCGGCCCGACTTGCTCAAGCCCACGATTTCGTCTGCTCGATGACGGATGGATACGACACGGTGATCGGCGAGCGGGGCCACACGCTGTCCGGTGGACAGCGCCAGCGGATCGCCCTCGCCAGGAGTGTTCTGCGCGATCCGCGCATTCTCATCCTCGACGATGCGACGTCATCGGTTGACGCCATCGTGGAGGCAGAGATCCAGGATGCCCTCAGACACGTCATGGCAGGGCGAACGACGCTGATCATCGCCCACCGGACCTCGACCCTGGCCCTCGCAGACCTGGTGGTGTTCCTGGAAGACGGTGCGATCGTCGGCGTCGGGACTCACGATGAACTCCTCGAGACGATCCCGAGATACGGGGTAGTCCTCGCCCGTGATGAGGAACGGGCTACCGGAGGAGCGCCATGAGGTACATGACGCACGCCGGTGCCTACGAGAGCGAGGATCGGAGCGGGCTGCTCGTGAGAGCGGCGAAGCTCGGTCGCAACCTATGGCTTCCCGCCCTCGGGGCACTGATCGCAGCGGTGTTCGGGACGATGGCCAGACTCGCCGGACCGCTGACGGTGCGGGCGGGCATTGACCGGGGCATCGCAGAAGGCGACAAGATCGCCGTATCTCGCGCGGCTGTGGTGTTCCTCATCCTGCTCCTCGTGCAGTACGTGTTCGTGATGATCTCCCGATACGGCATCGCCTGGGTGGGGGAGCGGTATCTCGTGAATCTGCGGGGCGTGGTCTTCGGGCATCTGATCCGCTCGGACACGGCGTTCTTCTCCCGTTCGAAGAGTGGCGTCCTTGTCTGCCGCATGACGTCGGACATCGAGTCGCTGCAGGAGTTCGCGAGCGATGGTGCGGTGATGGCTCTTACGAACGTCTTGACGGTCGTCGGTGTTGCCGTAGCGATGGTCCTTGTCGATTGGCAGATGGCGGTGGCCACGCTCGTCGTCATCGGCGTTCTGATCGGCGTTTCAGTTGTGTTCCAGCGCCAGGCCTCGAAGGCCTACGGGCAAGTGCGTGAGCGGATCGGCCGGGTTCTCGCCGGATTGCAGGAAGGGATCGCCGGTGTTCGAGTTGTCCAGGCCTTCACCCAGGAACAGGTCCAGGCGGCGACGTTCAGCCGAGTCAACGAGGACCATTACCGGGCGAACATGAAGGCAGCAGCAGCGATCTCGTGGTACTTCCCTTCGGTCGGATTGCTCCGAGTGGTGGCCCTCGGTGCTGTTCTGGTGATAGGCGGCATGCGAGCCATCGACGGGACGATGACGTTCGGAACCCTCGTTGTCTTCCTCCTGTATCTCGACTGGTTCTTCCAACCGATCGTGAACCTTGCCAACGTCTACAACCTTCTCCAGGCTGCTGTCGCTGCGCTCGCGAAGATCTTCGGTCTTCTCGATGTGAAGGCAGACATCGTGGAGCGTCCGGACGCCCATGATCTTGAGACCCCGGTCGCCGGTGCGATCAGGCTTCGTGACGTTACCTTCGGATACGAGGTCGGCACCGAAGTGCTTCGCCGGATCGATCTCGACATCCCGGCGGGACAGCGCCTCGCGGTCGTGGGGGAAACGGGCGCAGGGAAATCCACGATCGCGAAACTCGTTCTCCGCTTCTACGACCCTCAGCGGGGAGATGTGGAGATCGACGGCTCGAACTTGCGGCACCTCACGATGAACTCTCGCACGGACGCCATTGCTCTCATTCCTCAGGACGGCTTCTTGTTCAACGGAACGCTGAGAGACAACCTCAAGTACGGCGCACCGGACGCCACGGACGAAGACGTGTGGAACGTGCTGCGAGCGATGGGGATCGATGGTTGGGTCCGTGATCTGCCTGAGTCGCTCGACACCGAGGTCCGGGAGCGGGGGAGTCGATTCTCGGCGGGGGAGAGGCAGTTGGTCGCTCTCGGAAGGGCGTTCCTCGATGATCCTGCGGTCATCGTCCTCGACGAAGCGACCTCGAACCTCGATCCTGAGACGGAGCTGGAGGTCGAAGGAGCGTTCCGTGTGCTCCTCGCCGGCCGAACCGCCATTGTGATCGCACACCGCCTCCGCTCGGCCGAGCGGGCCGATCGTGTGATCATGATCGATGATGGTCGGATCATCGCCGACGGCCATCACACGGATCTCGTTGAATCGAGTCCCGAATTCGGCCGTCTTGTGGAAGTATGGGAGAGAGGATTGACATGAATCGGGAGTATCTGGACGAGTTCGAGGGACGGGACGGATATCTCAACTACGCGTCGGTTGGTCCTCCGTCTCGATCGGCTCGCGACGCTGCCGGCGCCCTTCTCGACGAGGTGGCGTTGGGGGAGCGGGCAGCCACTCAGATCATCGGTCCGGCATATCAGAAGGCCCGCGGCGAGATCGCCGATGCTCTCGGTGTCGAAACTGGTTTCGTCACATCGGTGCCTTCAACGAGTGCTGGGATCATGCAGATCGCCTTCGGTCTGGTCGGTTCAGGTGGGAACGTCGTCGTTCCCGCTCACGAGTTCCCGGCGAACCGGTACCCGTGGCTTCGGGCGGAGTCGGTGGGTGGGCCCGAGGTGAGGGCCGTTGAGATCCCCGACCGTCGCGTAACGCGGGAGACGCTCTCCGACGCCGTCGATGACGAGACGCGACTGGTTGCTGTGAGCCTCGTGGACTACATGACCGGATTCCGGGTCGATGTCGATTCGATCGCTGAGGCGGCCGGTGACGCACTGGTGCTTGTCGACGGAATACAGGGTCTCGGCGCCGTGGAGACGGGTCTCGGAAGTGCCGACGTGTTCGTTGCCGGCGGACAGAAATGGCTTCGGGCCGGGTTCTCAGCAGGCGTGATGGCCGTATCTCCCCGCGTCTTCGACCGATTGGAACCCACGCTGACGGGGTGGTGGAGCGTCGAGGATGGCTATGCGTTCGAGGTTCCTCCACCACATCCGGCGTTGGCAACCGCCGATCGGTTCCTGGAGGGTTCGCCGAATCTGCTTGGGGCCGTTGCCGCGGCTGCCGCTTTGGATGTCGTCGACGTGGGCGGGATCGCCAATATCGAGGCCGCCGTGCTCGAGCGCTCGGGAGCGGTTCTCGATCTGGCTCGTTCTCTCGACGCCGAGGTGATCGCCCCGTGGCGTTCGGACGGCGAACGGGCGGGAATCGTCACGTTCAGGATCCCGGGCCTCCCGGCAAGCGACGCGGTTGCATCCCTGGCCACGGCAGGGTTCGTCGTGTCGGAGCGCAACGGCTGGATCCGGGTGTCTCCGCACGCGACCACACCGATGCGTGTCATCGAGGAGTTCGGAGCAACTCTGCGGGATCAGGTACGAAAGGCCTGACCGGCCGCAACGAAGCCGCCTCCGGATTGCCAAACCTCGTCGATGTCCCAATGGGTCGTCTCGAGGATCTCGACGGTCGATTGGTTCAGCCGGCATCCGCCGGAGACCTTCCCCCACATCGGGTTGATGCGGTCTTGCCAGCGTGCGGTGCGTTCGCTGGAGGAACGGACGTGCTCGAGGAAGCGGAGGATTCCGCCGGGCCGCACCACTCGATGGACCTCATCGAGGGCTCGCGTCGGATCGGGGATGGTGCAGAGAGCGAACGCGACGATCGCAGCATCGAATGCTTCGTCGATGAACGGTAGGTGGAGGGCATCGCCGCGGTACAGGAACAGTGGGACGGTTGATCCAGGAGCTTTGGCGATGAGCCTGTCGAGCATGTGCTGATCGGGTTCGATGGCGTGGATCTCGGCTGCCGTCGCCGGGTAGAGAGGAACATTGAGTCCCGTTCCTGCAGCGATCTCGACGATCCTTCCTGTGAGTCCGCTCATCAGTCGTCGGCGCTGATCGCGCACACCCATGCGCTCGGTCGGAGCGAGTACTGTGTCGTAGATCTTGGCAAGGATTGGGTGGTTCATGGTGGGCAGCACATGATGGCTTGCATTCTCGCTCTCTCGATCTCCGTATGATTGCACCATGGCTGATGCAGTGGTCGGAGCCAAGATTCTTGATTCCTGGCTCTTGATTCCTCCCGCCCGGTAATCTCGTCGTCATGGAGATCACGACCCGCCCGATCGTTGAAGAGGAGTCGGCCGAGTTCCGCCGGGCCATCGCTCTCGGCTTCGGCGATGACCTGAACGACGAAGAGTTCCCGCCTGAGTGGTTCGCCGATCTTGTGCCACTCGACCGCACGGTCGCGGCGTTCGACGGTGATCAGATCGTCGGGACGCTTGGCGGATTTCCGTTCGACATAACAGTGCCGGGGGGAGCGCAGATCCCGATGGCCGGAACGACAATCGCGACCGTCGCGGGGACACACCGTCGCCGTGGGGCGCTCACCGCCATGATGCGGGATCATCTCGATGACGTTCGCTCCCGGGGGGAGCCGTTGGCCGGTCTCTGGTCTTCTGAGAGCTTGATCTACAGGCGATATGGGTTCGGAGTCGCCACCGAGAACGAAGAGATCGAGATGGACCAAACACGGATCTCGGTCGAGGGTGAAGCGGGTTCGATTCGACTTGCCACCCGGGAAGAGGCGGTCCGGGTATTCCCGGCCCTCTATGACCAGGAACGTCGGTGGAGGCCGGGGATGCTCAGCCGTACGGAGAAGTGGTGGGAGCGAGACCTCTTCTTCGACCCGAGCGCTCGCCGGAAGGGATTCTCGAAACAGCGGTACCTCGTTCACGAGACGAACGGAGTTCCCGACGGCTACGCGATCTACCAGCAGAAGGGTGATTGGTCGGACGGCTTCCCGAACGGAACCGTGAAGGTTCGCGAGGTGGTGACACCGTCGGCAACGGCCCACACGGGGATATGGCGGTTCCTGGCGAGCATCGACCTGTTCCCGAACATCGAGTACTGGAACCTCCCTGTGGATGATCCGTTGCGATTGAGAATTCCGGATCATCGGAGGATCATTCGCAAACGATGGGACGCCCTCTACCTCCGGATCCTCGATGTCGTCAGGGCGCTGGAGGCCCGCACCTACGCCGCCGACGGCACCC
>JAUXCV010000369.1 GCA_030618675.1 Acidimicrobiia bacterium
GCACCCCCCGAAAGGGACGGCGCCGGCTCCGCAAGGGGCCACTGGAAGCGGCCTTCGGGTCGGGACCGGGCGGAAGGACACCTCAACGGATGGCTTCGGCCGGACGGTGAGGGCGAACGGTCGAAAGGCCGCTCGCACCGACGGGATCAGTCCTTCGGGACCGAGACCGCCGGAACGAGGACACCCCGAGGGGGCGAAAGCTTTCTCGGGGTTTCTCGCGTGCGGCCTTCGGCCGGTAGTCAGTAGTCAGATCCTCGCACCCGTGTTCCGTGCTGTGCCCAACGTCATGCAGGGGCTTGTCCGAATACTGAAGACTGACAACTACTCCGCTTCCGCGATCACGGCAAGAGGGATGTCCACCGCCTACACTGTCCGTCATGCCATGGCCTGAAGACGCACTCACACAAGACGAGACCATCGTCACTTCATTCCGCCAGCACTGGAAGCTGCTGATCATCCCGATCGGATGGTTCGTGCTCTCCGTTGTGATCATCTTGCTTGCGTTCTTGTGGTTCCCCTGGCCGTGGCTCAAGTGGGCCGTCGTGATTGTCGTGGTGGGCGGAGCGATCTGGTTCGTTGTTCGACCGATCGTCAGCTGGGCTACGACCCGCTACGTGCTCACGACCGAGCGGCTGATCACTCGTAGAGGACTTGTCGCGAAGTCGGGGGTGGAGATCCCACTCGAGCGGATCACGAACGTCAACTTCAGCCAGAGCGTGTTCGAGCGGATGCTCGGCGCCGGTGATCTGCTTGTCGAGTCGGCCGGTACGGGTGGGCAGAGTCGCTTCTCGAATATCCCGCATCCCGATGAGTTCGCGTCGTTACTCTACAAGGTCCGCGAGGAGCGTTCTGTGTCGCTCCAGGGTCGGCCGCAGACCGCGCCGGCCGTCGCGCCGGAGGCGCCGTCCGATGCAACGGAACGACTCCAGCGACTCAAGCAACTCCACAACGACGGGGTGCTTACCGATGCAGAGTACGAAGAAAAGCGTGCGAAGCTCGTCGGGGAAATCTGAGCCGGCTTTGCCAGCGGTAGTCCGTAGTCCGTATCCCGTAGTCCGTACGCTCTGCTCGTAGCTTGTGGCTACCGGAGTGAGAACCTCGTCACCGTTTCTATGTGATAGGTCTGGGGGAAGAGGTCGACGGGTTGCACCCAGTCGATTCGGTACCCCGATTCATTCAGGAGCGAGGCATCGCGCGCGAGCGATGCCGGGTCGCACGAGATCAGCACGATCGTTCTGGGCCCGGTGCGCGTAACAGCGGCTACACCATCTGAGCCGAGACCGGCTCTCGGCGGATCGACCACTGCGACGTTCCATCGGTCCTTCGCCGTTAGAGCGATGCGATCGAACGGGCCGAGCAGGGAGCGATACCGGCCGGGGATGACTTGCTCGAGGTTCCCTGTAATCGCATCGAAGGCTGCTTTCCCGGCATCGATCGTCACAACACGACCGGCCGACCGGCCGACCGTAGCGGCGAACATTCCGACGCCGGCATACCCGTCGAGCAGGACGTCGCTTCGTGTGACCTCTGCGGCGTCGGTGACGAGGCGTACCAACTCTTCAGCGCCCGCCGTGTTCACCTGGAAGAAGGCGTTCGCCGGCACGCGGAACCGAACACCGTCGATCTCCTCCTCGAACCACGGCCGCCCGTGCACCACACGAAGGACCTCGCGCGATTGCACAACCACCGAGGCGTTCCATCCATCGGCCTGTGACGGGACGCGGCCCTCGACCATGATGAGTGCGTCGCCGGTGTTGACGCCCGCTCGCAGAACGATCTTTCTGACCCCGGTCAGATCCCCGAGGGCGGCGAAGCGTTTCGCCAACTCCGGGCGCAGCAGTGGGCACCCGTCGAGTCCGACCAGTTGATCCGATCGATGCTCGTGGAGGGCGGGGCGACCATCCAAGACTGAGAAGTCCATCCGGTTTCGATAGCCGTACGGCGGTCCCGGAGCGATCGTCGGCCGGACCGGCACGTCGATCAGGCCACCGAGATGGGCCAATTGACCGGCAACGACCTCACGCTTCCATTCGAGTTGGCGCTCGTAGGAGGCGTGCTGCCAAGTGCATCCGCCGCAGATCGGGTAGGCGGGACACGGCGGTTCGATTCGATCGGGTGAAGCGTCGAGAACCTCGACGAGCCCGCCCCTCGCCCAACGCGCCTTCTCCTTGAAGACCTCGATCTCAACCCGTTCACCCGGGATCGCTCCCGCCACGAAGTGGGCCTTGCCGTCGATCCGACCGACAGCTTCACCTCCATGAGCGATCGCGTCGACAGTGAGTTCAGGCATG
>JAUXCV010000295.1 GCA_030618675.1 Acidimicrobiia bacterium
TCGGTGGCAAGATCACGGCGCTTCGCGTAGACGTCGAGCGTGGCCGCCGTGACGCGATCAACGTCGGTGATCATCGATTCTCGTACCGCTACCGCCATGGAACCCCTCCGTGTCTTACATCAGTGTAATTCATCAGAACCCTTGAAAGCAAAAGGAATTCGCGGCGCCGGCGATCGTTTGTGCTTACGTTCACAACAGTTGTGGTTCCGCACACAGACGATGAGAGGTCTCACGGCTGCTCTCATCGTTCGTGCCTACGTTCACAACAGTTGTGGTTTCGCACACAAACGATGGAGGAACTCGGGTCGCTTGCCGCTTGGTGACGGCGATCATCAACCCAATTCACCGCCTACGAGGGCTATCGTCTCGATTCGTCAAGGAGCAGCACATGAAGAGGGAATTGATCAAGTACGTCCTCGAACGTGAGGACTACGGCGCCGAGGTAACCGTGGCCGGGTGGGTCCGAACCCGGAGAGATTCGAAGGGCGGGTTCTCGTTCATCGAACTCAACGACGGATCGACCCTCACCGGTCTCCAGATCATCGCCGACGGAGATCTCCCGAACTACGAGAGCGATGTCCTCCGTCTCAGCATCGGGAGCGCCGTGCGGGTCACCGGCATCCTCACCGAGTCGCCCGCCAAGGGTCAGCGCGTCGAGATCAAGGCGACCGAGGTCGAACCGTTCGGACTCGCCGACCCCGAGACTTATCCGCTTCAGAAGAAGCGCGTCTCGTTCGAGCATCTTCGTGAGATCGCCCACCTGCGGCCCCGCACGAACACGATCGGCGCCGTGGCCCGGGTCCGAAACGCCCTGTCCTACGCAACGCACCAGTTCTACCAGGATCGTGGCTTCCTCTATCTCCACACCCCGATCATCACAACCAGCGACGCCGAAGGTGCCGGCGAGATGTTCCGGGTCACAACCCTCGATCCCGGGTCCCCGCCGCGCGCCGAGAACGGCGCCGTCGATTACGCGCAGGACTTCTTCGGTGTGCCGACCTTCCTCACGGTGAGCGGCCAACTCAACGCCGAGGCCTACGCCCTCGCTTTCGACCGGGTGTACACGTTCGGCCCGACCTTCCGGGCGGAGAACTCCAACACGCGGCGGCACCTCGCCGAGTTCTGGATGGTCGAACCGGAGATCGCATTCGCCGATCTCAACGACAACGCCGATCTCGCCGAGGACTACGTCAAGTACCTCATCCGCTACGTGCTGGAGCACAACACGACCGACATCGAGTTCTTCAACAAGTGGGTCGATGAGACTCTCGTCGACACGCTCACCGGGGTTGCCGAGAGCGACTTCGAGCGCATCACCTACACGCAGGCGATCGATCTCCTCGAGAAGGCCGACGAGTCATTCGAGTTCCCCGTGGCATGGGGGGATGACCTCCAGTCGGAGCACGAGCGATATCTCACCGAGCAGGTGATCAAGAAGCCCGTGATCGTCACCGACTTCCCATTCGATTTCAAGGCGTTCTACATGCGACGCAACGACGACGACAAGACCGTGGCGGCGATGGACGTCCTCGTCCCGCAGATCGGCGAGATCGTCGGCGGGAGCCAGCGCGAGGAGCGGCTCGACGTGCTTGCCGACAGCATGCGCATCAAGGGCATGGACGAAGACCACTACTGGTGGTATCTCGACCTTCGACGTTTCGGAAGCGTCCCGCACGCCGGCTTCGGTCTCGGTCTCGAGCGCGTGGTGCAGTTCGCCACAGGCATGCAGAACATCCGCGACGTGATCCCGTTCCCGCGGTCCCCACGCAACGCCGAGTTCTAAGGGGTGGCTCTGTTCTACGGAGCCGACAGCACGTAGTCGTCCGTTTCGTCGTCCCAGAGGAGATCGACGTAGCCGCTCGCGGCGGCCGCCTTCACGAACTGGAGGAACCCCGAGTAGCCAAGCTTCTTCTCGGAAAAGCCGCTGTCTCGTTTTCTCAGCTCGTTCTTGAGACCCGAGAGCGCGACCGGGGTGCCACCCTTGCCGAGGCCACCGACGGCATCATGGAGGAGCCCGAAGCCCGCCTCTTCGCCCCTCCCCGACTTCGGGAATCGCACGACGGGGTCGCCCTGGGATCCCTCGTGGTCGAGTTCGACGATGCCCCGATCGGACAGGTTCCGCATCAGTTCCCCGAAGGCACGGAATCCGTAGTCCGTTTCGGTAAACGTGGAGTCCTTGCGAAGCAGCGCTCGCTTGAGGCTCGACGCCCGCACGTCCCCGTTCCCCGCCCGGATGAGACCGGCCAGGGTCGGCACGAGCACCGCGTCCGGTGTCTCCGCAGACGGAGCAGGCGCCTTCTCGGCCTTCGGGCGCTCCTTCTTCGGGGTCCGGTCCGGGAGATCCACGCCGGACAGCTTCTCGTAGAAAAGGAACTCGTCGCAGGCCGCCGGGAGCAGCTTCGACGTCGAGTCCTTCAGCCCCACACCGATGACCCTGCGGTTCAACTCCCGCAGCTTGTGCACGAGCGGCGTGAAATCGGAGTCGCCGGTACAGAGGACGAACATCGTTATGTAGTCCCGCTCGAATGCGAGTTCCACGGCGTCGACGGCCATCTTGATATCGGCGGCGTTCTTGCGGACCGCTCCCCTGCGCTGCGGGATCTCGATCAGTTCGATCTGGTTGTCGGTGAGCATCCGACGGTCCTTGTCGAAGAAGGTCCAGTCGGCGTAGGCGCGCCGTACGACGACCCGGCCCCGTTCCGCAAGAGCGTCGGCGACGGGCTTGAAGTCGAATTGGATACCGAGATCCTCCCGCGCGCCGATCGCGAGGTTCTCGTAGTCAATGAACAGGCCGATGCGTTCTTCTTCCATGACCGCAGCGTATCAGGCGGAGGAGTCAGCCGA
>JAUXCV010000370.1 GCA_030618675.1 Acidimicrobiia bacterium
CGGTGCATCATGGCTCAAGCCGCTGAGGAGGGCCAGAGGCTTTCGGCGCCGTCGATCCGCCAAGCGCACAGGATCTCGCTGCCCGACATTGCCCCCTGCGCCTCCCCTATCCGAGGCAGCAGTCCACCCCAACGTGCCATGCCCCGGCGCCGGTCATCCCGACCAGACCCCGCGACTCGTACACCCACCCGTATCGCACGACGGCCTCGAACTATCCCGATGCCGAGACGGTCGATAGGGACGGTCGCGCTCTACATGCCGGTGACGTAGCCGACGCGTCCGTGAGGCGGGGGCGTGGGCCTCCGTGTTCGTCGCCTAGCCTGGCTCCTCGTCAATTGTCGGTTCGGTTGGTTCCTGAACGTCGTGGTCGCGTGCCCAGCCTTCGTTCTCGAGTTTGGTCGTCTCGATGGCCACGGCGTTTCCGCTGGCGTCGAGTTCAGGCAGTGCCTGATACTCCGATACCCAGCAGCGGTAGATCAGATACCGGAGCACCAACTGTCCGGCCTCGTTGAAGAAGTCGAGAGCGATGTCCTTGCGGAAGTCCTGCAACGACGACTCCGAACCCAGACCCTTGCCGTAACTCCATACCTTGTTTGCCCAACGCTCGAACTCGGCGTCGTGAGTAACTCCTCGCTCGAGTGTGATCGGCTCGAATCTGGTTTGTCCAGGCGACCTGCGAACCGAACTCGGATCACCGCCTTCTCGGTGGTCTACCACCTCCGTGGTTCGCTTCAACGCCCCCACCTTGCTGATACCGGCGACATAGCGCCCGTCCCATCTGACCCTGAACTTGAAGTTCTTGTACGGGTCGAATCGACTGGCATTGACTGAGAACTGAGCCATGCGCACCTCCTTGCGTCGCGCCCTCCGGCCCCCGAGAGACTTCGCCCCTCTCCCCAATCCGAGGCTACGCCACTCGCGCGGTGGATGCCGGGCGAGCTTCCCGGCCACGTCCGTCCGTCCAGAGAACGCACGCTCAACCCGTACCGCAAGAATCTCGAGCGAACAACGGCGGCTGTCCACACACCGTTGTCCACCGTCGCTCAGCGGTCAACCAGCACCCCAAACGCGTAGGAATCCCTGCACAGCAAGGGTCTCCGCCGTGGGCGTTGACGGGCTCGAACCGCCGACCTCTGCCTTGTCAGGGCGGTTCCGGGGGTGTTGGTGACCTGCGGAAACGGCCGGAAACATGCTCTGACCGGGGATGATGTTACTCATCGCTATTCAACGATTCGCATCGTTTCTCAACGGAACGCGTCCTATGCGCGTCCTGGCGCACGTGCCGGGGCCGAAAGCGCGAGGATGTGCTGTTGGTGGAGCACGCGCCAGCTCCGGCGTTCCCCATCGAGTGAACCGTAGTCGGCGTCCCCTACATTGCGAACGTTGCGCCTCTACCCCTGTGACCGGGGCAAACATGCTCTGACCAGGGGAAACGCTCTCACCACCTCTCACCGTTTCGCGTAGTTTCGCGCACGGAGCGCGCACGGTCATGGCACGGGAGCGTCGTCAACGTGGCCTGTAGACCTCTCTGCGGTGTTGCACGCGATGGATCAGAACATTCTGTTCGTCTTCAAAGATCTCGTAGATGATGCGGTAGTCGCCACGCCGCGACGACCACAGACCCTCGAGTTCACCAACCAGCCGCTTGCCTAGGCGATTCGGATTCTCAGCAATCGGCCCGAAGATCGACTCCAACGCAGCCTGGCGCACCTTCTCAGGGAGTCGGTTGAGATGGCGGAGACCCTCAGCCGTGATCTCGATCTCGTACACGCATCGACCTCAGACGTGGTCCTGGAGACGCAATCGCTTGCCCTGTTCTGCGTCGCTGCGCGAACGCCGAAGCGACTCCATCAGCTCATCGTCTTTGAGGATGTCGAGGGTTTCCTCAAGGGACTCAAGGTCGTCGGGGCTCAACAAGACGAACGAAGGTCGCCCATTCCGCGTGACCAAGATGCGGTCATGCTGGCGCTCAACCCGATCGGCCAGTTCAGAAAGGTGGGCCTTGACTTCAGAGAACGGAAGTGTGTCGCTCATGTGACACATCATAGGTCACAATTCTGACCCATACAAGAGTGAAGCGACAGGACGCTCCTCTGAGCGGTGCGTGGCACACCATTTTCCTGTCACTTCGCCACGTCGAGGTGATGCGATTGCCTACATCTGACACCGAACCGAGGAGGACAGACACCCGCCCGAGCTCGACTTCGCTGAACTGCTGGACCTCGGGAAGCACTAATCGATACCGAGCCCTGGAACCGATTCAACCAGCCGCCGCACACCCAG
>JAUXCV010000275.1 GCA_030618675.1 Acidimicrobiia bacterium
AGGTCCGGTATTTCGAGGACCCGGTCCCAACGCCGCTCGTTGCCTATGCCTCTCTCAGCCTCGGTGGTGTCGCAGCGATCGTTGTTACCGCATCGCACAACCCTCCGGCCGACAACGGATACAAGGTCTATGCGGCCAACGGAGCGCAGATCATCCCTCCGACCGACACGCAGATCGCGTCGGCGATCGCTGCGGTGAAGCGCGCCTCGGAGGTTCCGAGAGCTGAGATCGTGGGCGCCGCCGCCCGACCCATCGGTGAGGAGATGTTCGAGGAGTATCTCCACGAAGTGGCACAAGACCTCCCGGGCACCACGGGCGATCGAACGATCAGCATCGTCTACACGGCGATGCATGGTGTCGGCGGAAAGTACATCGTGGCCGCTCTCGACAGGTTCGGTTTCCCCCACGTCCACCCGGTCGCCGCCCAGTTCGAACCGGACGGCCACTTCCCGACCGTCGCGTTCCCGAACCCTGAGGAACCCGGTGCGATGGATCTCGCCCACGAACTTGCATCAGCCATCGACGCGGATCTTGTGATCGCGAACGATCCGGACACCGACCGACTGGCCGTATCGATACCGGAACCCGGCTCCGGGTACCGGCAGCTCAGCGGGAATCAGATCGGGGTTCTCCTTGCCGACTACATGCTCGGTGGTGGCACCGCCGATCGGCCGATCGTGATGAACAGCATCGTGTCGTCGCCCATGCTGGCATCGATCGCCGAGCACTACGGCGCCGTCTACGACCGGACCCTCACCGGATTCAAGTGGATCTGGAACGCCGCTCTCGACCTCGAAGCCGAGGGCCGCGGCGAATACGTGTTCGGATACGAGGAAGCGCTCGGATACTCGGTGGGTCGTACGGTTCGTGACAAGGACGGGATCTCGGCAGCCGTGGCCTTCGCCGCGCTCGTCGCCGAAGACCAGGGGAATGGAGCCACCGTCTGGGATCGGCTCGCCGGACTCTATGAGCGGCACGGCCTCTGGGTCTCGACCCAGAAGAGCATCGTTCGCCCCGGTGCCGAGGGTGCCGACGAGATCGCAGCAGCCATGGCACTCCTCGCCGAGCGAACACCGGAGTCAGCGGGTGGCCTCGAAGTCGTGGGAGTCACCGACTACCGGCTCGGCGCTGAGGACCGGCCGCGATACCTGGCGGCTACGCCACTCGTCGAACTCTCCCTCGGTGACGCCGGACGGGCGCTCATCCGGCCGTCGGGAACCGAACCGAAGCTGAAGATCTACGTGGATCTTCGCGGTGAGACCGGCGATGATTGGCTGAGCGCCGAAGAGGCGCTGCTGGCGAAGGCACACGACGTCGCCGAAGACATCGCCACCTTCCTCGGCATCTAGCGCCGCATACCCAGGGTTCACAGCCGTCTATGTGCGTCCCCCAGCCCGCGGTTCGCGAAGCGTCTCATTCCGCGGGCTCACAGCACCATATAGGATGCTACGAACCCTGGGTTCGCGGTGTTATCGGGTGAATCGGTTGCCGAGAGTGATACGGTTCCGCGATAATCAAGGACGTACCCCTCTCTCAAGGAGATCTCATGGACATTCAGGCACTGCTCGGCGACGAAGCCGAGGCACTCCTCAGCTACGAAGCCACCGCCGTTCCGAAGGAGAGCCTCCAGCTTCCCGGCCCGGATTTCGTCGATCGTGTCTTCGGCCAGACGGACCGCAACCCACAGGTCCTCCGGAACCTCGGACACCTCTTCAACTCCGGGCGACTTGCAGGGACCGGCTACGTCTCGATCCTCCCCGTCGACCAGGGCATCGAGCATTCAGGAGCGGCTTCCTTCGCCCCGAACCCGATCTACTTCGATCCGATCAACATCATCGAACTGGCCATCGAGGGTGGGACCAACGCGGTTGCCACGACGTTCGGCGTTCTCGGAATGGCTTCGCGCAGCTACGCGCACAAGATTCCGTTCATCGTGAAGATCAACCACAACGAATTGCTCACCTACCCGGCGACTCATGACCAGGTCATGTACGGATCGGTTGAACAGGCATGGGACCTCGGCGCGGCGGGTATTGGCGCCACGATCTACTTCGGATCCGACGAGTCGATGCGTCAACTCCAGGAGGTCTCAGAGGCGTTCGAGCGGGCTCATCAGCTCGGAATGTTCACGGTGCTCTGGACGTACCTGCGCAACAGTTCCTTCACTGTCGACGGTGTCTCCTACGACGCGTCGGCCGACCTCACCGGTCAGGCCAACCATCTTGGTGTCACCATCGAAGCCGACATCATCAAGCAGAAGCAGCCGACTAACAACGGCGGATACGAAGCCGTCGGCTTCGGACGCACGCATCCGCTCGTGTACGACGAGTTGACGACCGACAATCCGATCGACCTCACCCGCTGGCAGGTCGTGAACAGCTACATGGGCCGCGCAGGCCTCATCAACAGCGGTGGAGCGTCGTCGGGTGCCGGCGACCTCGAGCAGGCAGTCCGGACCGCAGTCATCAACAAGCGTGCGGGAGGAACGGGGCTCATCTCGGGCCGCAAGGCATTCCAACGTCCCATGGACGAAGGTGCCGCGCTGCTGCACGCCATTCAGGACGTCTACCTGGACGAATCGATCACAATCGCCTAGCGCGGTCCTGAGCAACAGAGCAAGACAACAAGGGAGGAATCAGCGTGACGATCAAACTGCCTCACGCGGCGTCGGTGGCGAAGAACCCGACGCAGGAGGAGATGCGGGCTTGGACCCTCGAGTACATGCCGCGCATCATCGAGACCGAGTTCGGCAACCTCAGCTACAAAGCTGAGATGACGGCGCGGCTCTCCAAGTCGACGTTCTTCGTCGATGACGATGAGACGTTCAAGCCGGCCATGACCAGGGCCGAGTTCGATGATTGGGCGGCCAAGCAGGACGCCTATATCGCCGACAAGGACATGATCCTGATCGAGGGATACATCGGACCCGACCCCAATTTCCGCACTGCCAGCCGTCTCTACATGGAGAAGACATCGGCGAACATCCCCGCGATGATGCAGCAGTTGTT
>JAUXCV010000219.1 GCA_030618675.1 Acidimicrobiia bacterium
CTCCGCTACTCCGCTACTCCGCTACTCAGCTACTCCTTCTTCCGGATGACCACCTATCCATCCGAAGACCGATGGCTCAGGGGACTCTCTCCGATACCATCGCCCCGTGACCACGACGAACCGCCGCATTCCAGCCTGGGCGATCGACACTCTTCTCGCTGTGATCCTGACCGCCGGAGCGTTCGTCGATCTCGCGGGAGTTAGCCACACGACCCTCGACGCTCTCGGGTTCCGTGAACCCGACGGCTTCACGATCGTCATCATCCTGCTCCAAACGATCCCTGTGGCGTTCCGTCGCCGTCTCCCCACCACCGCCCTCCTCATCGTCCTGGCGGGGTTCTTCCTTGACCGCAATCTGAACTACCCGAACACGGTCGCGATGTTCGGCCTTCTCTTCGTCTTCCATGCCATAGGATCCGAGCTGCCGCGGAAACGGGCTCTCATCACAGGATGGACCACGATCGGACTGATGACGGCCTTCACGATCAGTGGGGTATTCGCTGGACTCGTCTCCATCGGAACTCCACTTCTTCTCGTCATCTTCACGAGTTTTCCTTTCATCCTGGGCCTCGAGTCGAGAGAACGCCGGACGGCCGCAGCCGACCTTGCCCTCCGAACACAGCAACTGGAATTCGACTGGGCCGAAGCCGTTCAACAGGAACGCGCCCGGATCGCCCGTGAACTTCACGACGTCGTCGCTCACGAGATGACCGTTGCGACCCTCCAGGCAGCGGCTGCCCGGCGTCTGATCGGGAACGACGACGAACAGGCCAAGAAGGCCGCCGGGGAGGCGGAGCGAGCAGGGCACGAAGGCCTTGTCGAACTCCGTCGCCTGCTCGGAATGCTCCGTACCGACGAGCCGGCCAGTCGCACTCCCCAGCCAGGCTTGATGCAGCTCGACTCGCTCATCGACCAGATGCGCGAAGCCGGTCTGAACGTGGACGTGACGGTCGAGGGAGAGCCTCGTGCGCTTCCACCCGGCATGGACCTCAACGCCTACCGAATCGTGCAGGAGTCGCTCACAAACGTCCTGAAACACGCCGGACCCAACGCCGCCGCCGCTGTAGCCATCTCCTATCGATCCGACGGGATCTCGTTGACGATCACCGACGATGGGCGGGGCGCCGCGAGTTCCGTCGGGGCGCCGCGCACTGGACACGGGATCATCAGCATGCAGGAGAGAGCCGCCATCTTGCAGGGAACCTTCGCCGCCGGTGCACGCCCGGGAGGCGGATTCCGCGTCTCCGTTTCGATACCGTGTGACACACGATGACATCCATCCGCATCCTTGTCGTCGACGATCAGGCGCTCGTCCGATCCGGCCTTCGTCTGATCCTTGAAACCGAGACGGACATCACGGTCATCGGAGAGGCCGGCGACGGCAAAGAAGGAGTCGAGTCGGCGCGGCGGATGAGACCGGACGTCGTCCTCATGGACATCCGCATGCCGGTGATGGACGGTATCGAAGCCACGAGGCGCCTGATCGAGGCCGGCCTGGATCCCGAACCGCGGGTTCTCATCCTCACGACGTTCGATCTCGATGAGTACGTCTACGCGGCGATCAGGGCGGGAGCGAGCGGTTTCCTCCTCAAGGACGCCCCACCGGACGACCTGATCCATGCGATCCGGGTCGTCGCCCGGGGAGAAGCCCTCCTGGCACCTACGGTGACCCGTCGCCTCATCGAGGAATTCGCTTCCCGCCCGGAACCCGATGCCCAGCCCGGGGGCATGGGAGAGCTCACCGAACGCGAACTCGAAGTGCTCCGGAGCCTCGCGGCCGGGCTATCAAACGCAGAGATCGCCGATGTGCTGTTCGTCTCAGAAGCAACGGTGAAGACGCACATCTCTCACATTCTGACCAAACTCGGTCTGCGCGACCGGGTTCAAGCGGTTGTTGTCGCCTACGAGTCCGGACTCGTCCGTCCCGGGGACAACCCCGAGTCGTAGTCAGTCGAATCCCTGATGTTCTCTCGGGGTCCACTCATCCGATTGGATGAGACCCAACCCCTCGCCCGACCGATGACACGGCTGATCAGGTCGCGTACCTTTGCAGAGACCACACGAATCCACCCAAAGGGGACATCATGTTGGAGGCACTCCCATCAAGCGAAGCTGCAGCACGCATCCGCGGCGGAACGAAGATCTACGGTGAAGGCGACGCGGAGATCAGAGCCCTCGACGGTATCTCGGCAGACTTCCGGCGCGGACAGTTCACGGCGATCATGGGCCCATCGGGATCCGGCAAGTCAACGCTCCTCCATACGCTGGCCGGCCTCGACGACCTGAGCGAAGGGTCCGTCTACATCGGCGAGACCGAACTCGGCACATTGAAGGACCGGGATCTGACGATTCTCCGCCGCGAGCAGGTGGGTTTCGTGTTCCAGGCCTTCAACTTGATCCCGACCCTCAACGCGAAGGAGAACATCCTTCTCCCCCTCTCGATCGCGGGATCCAAACCCGATCAGGCGTGGTACGACAAGGTCGTCGGAGCCGTTGGGCTCAGCGACCGCCTCGACCATCGACCCAGTGAACTCTCGGGTGGAGAGCAGCAGCGGGTAGCGGCCGCGCGTGCCCTCGTCTCGAAGCCTGAGATCGTCTTTGCCGACGAACCCAGCGGCAACCTCGACTCCGTTTCAAGCGGGGAGTTGCTCGATTTCATGCGGACGGCAGTTCGGGAATTCGACCAGACGATCGTGATGGTCACCCATGATCCCATCGCTGCCAGCTACTCGGACCGGATCGTGTTCCTCAACGACGGCGACATCGTCGACGAGATGACCGATCCGACGCCCGATTCGATCCTCGAACAGATGAAGCACCTGGGAGCCTGACGATGTTGCGCGCAGCCATCAAAGGCGTATTCGCCAACAAGGTGAGACTCACCCTTACGGCCCTCGCCATCGTCATCGGCGTAGCATTTGTCTCAGCGAGCTTCGTCTTCACCGACACCATCAGCGCCCGCTTCGATGCGCTCCTCGAAACTACGACGACGGGCGTGGACGTCTACGTACGTGCCGCGCCGCTTGAGGCCAGCGACAACTTGCAGAACACCGAATTCGGATCGATTCCGGAGGACACCCTCGAATCGGTCCTGGCGGCACCTGGTGTGCGAATCGCCGAAGGTGGAGTCGCCGGATTCGCTCAACTCGTCAACAAGGAAGACGAAGCGATCGGCGGTCAGGGCCCGCCAACCCTGGGCTACTCATGGTCGGTCGAGAGTTCGATGAGTCCCGTGACGGTCAAGGACGGGAACGGTCGCGGACCCGAGATCGCAGGCGAGGTTGTGATCGATGCCAACTCGGCTCAAACGAACGACCTTGTGGTTGGAGATACGATCACGGTCCTGACCATCGGCGCCCCCGAGGAGTTCGTGATCGTCGGCATCGGCAGTTTCGGGGAGAGCGACAGCCTTGCCGGCGCGACGCTCGCCATGTTCACTCTCGAAGAGGCGCAGCGACTCTTCGACCTCGAGGGTCAGTTCAGCGCGATCTCCGTCGCCGCCGAACCGGGAGTCTCACCCGAGGAACTCGCCGCGAGCATTGCAACGACAACGAGCAGCGACATCGAGGTCATCACCGCCGAGCAATCGAACGATGAACAGTCCGACGCCATCTCCGAGGGATTGGGATTCCTCAACATCGCACTGCTTGCGTTCGCAGCGGTGGCCGTTTTCGTCGGCGCATTCATCATCAGCAATACGTTCCG
>JAUXCV010000255.1 GCA_030618675.1 Acidimicrobiia bacterium
CACAACGTGTACTCGCTACGTGGGACGACCGTCCGGAGTTCGTACAACTGGGCGATGTACCTGCGTGAGGCACGTGAGAAGTGGGGCGATATAGCGGAAGTGATGTACGCGCCGCATCATTGGCCGATATGGGGATCGGATCGGATCGACGAGCATCTCAAGCGCCACTCTGCAGCGTACAAGATCATCAACGATCAGGCTGTGCGCAGGGCCAATCAGGGTTATGACATGGTCGAAGCTGCCGAGATGGTGGCACTCCCCGGCGCCCTCGCCCAGGACTTCTCGCTCCGCGATTACTACGGGACGATGAACCACAACGTCAAGTCCGCGTATGTCAAGCACTTCGGCTGGTTCGGCGGGAACGCTGCAACGCTTCATCAGTTGCCTCGCGTGCCTGCAGGTACGCGGTACGTCGAGTACATGGGCGGCGCTGATGCGATCATGGAGAAGGCGGAGAGAGACTTCGCCAACGGCGATTATCGGTGGGTGGCCGAGGTGCTGAACCATCTCGTGTATTCCGATCCGAGCAACGCCGACGCGAAGAACCTGCTTGCGGACACCCTTGAGCAACTCGCGTACCAGACCGAAGCTGGGACATGGCGCGGGCTGTATCTCAGCGCGGCGAAGGATCTTCGAGAAGGAGTGAAGGAACTCCCCGTCGTCGACTTTGCGAGTCCAAGCACGATCGCCGCGATGCCGTTCGGTCTCTACCTGGACGGACTCTCTACGAGTCTCGATCCGGCGAAAGCATCCGGCGTTGTCATGGGGATCAATTTGGACTTCACCGACACGAAGGAACAGTGGTATCTCGTGCTCGAGTACGGGGTTCTCCAGTACTACGAGAACAGGCAGGAGCCCGGCGCCGATGTGTCTTTGTCGCTGACAGCCACAGACTTCAGAAGCATCGCCGAAGGCGAAGCGAAGCTCGATGATGAGGTCAAGAGCGGGAAGATCACGCTTGCAGGGAGTCAGTCGAAGCTCGACCAATTCCTGTCGGTCTTCGACTCGTTCGACGCCTGGTACAACGTCGTCACACCAGTAGAGCCGAAGTAGCGCAGAGAGGGAACGCGTGATACCTGGGTCGTTAGTCCGGGTATCACGCGACTTCTCATCGTGAGAGAAGCGCTGGCCCGACAATCACAGGGGCATCTCATTCACGCTCCAACCGGCCCTGGACCACACCTGCGCCTCGTCGCGCGTGTACGTTCGGTTGGGTCGTCGCTCCAGCGTTCGGTCTTGCAACCGCGCCGAATCGGATAACAAGGGGGCCCTGCCATGTTCACGTCACCGCCCACCTCGTTGACATCCGAAGTCCGGCTGTCCGCTCGGGCTCCGGCGTGAAGCGGCCGGGCTGGTGAGCACATCAGGGAGACTGTGGGAACGACCCGGGTGACGCTCCGTGGAAGCTCGGATGAGAGGGAACGGCACTTGCACGTCGCTATCGCGCGCGACGAAACGCATATGACTACACCCGGGCGGGTCCGCGCGGAACCCAGAACCCTTGAATGTGCAAGGGTTTCGGCAGCGCCCTCGGGAGGATTCGAACCTCAGACACCCGGTTTAGGAAACCGATCCGGCCGTTGTGCGTGACCGGGGGAAATGCGGGGAAACCCTTGCCAGTATTGACTTCCGGGTTCTCGTCGTTTCTCGTTGTCTCGCGCGATGAACGCGCGATGGAGACGGATCGATCTCCGGCATCGGCGACCACGTTGCGTGTTCGTGTGCGACCCTGTCAAACGTGGGAGAGGTGTGCTACTCACGGAAGCATCGGCCCGTTTCCCCATGGTGGCGGGTTCGGCCATAATCCGTCGTGAATGAAACAATTGTTCCATTTGTGACAGGTATTGGAGTAGTCTGTCGGCATGGACTTCGTGCGACCTGTTGAGGCTGTCATCCCCGGTGTACAGGGCCGTGTGCTCGCCGTGCTGGTTGAAACCACCGCCGAGCTGAACGTGAGAACTATCGCGCGCCTTTCTGGCGGGAGCCTCGCGCAGGTTTCTCGCGTGCTGCCGGGCTTGGTCGAGCTGGGGCTTGTCGAACGCAGAGAGGTACCTCCCTCGTCACTGTTCTGCCTTGTTCGTGAACACGTGGCTGCCGGTCCGCTGATAGCGCTCGCGCGGGGACGCGACGGCGTGATCGAGGAGATGGGCCGTGTTGCCGCGGTGCTGCCCGTGTCGCCCGTGTCGGTGATCGTCTTCGGCTCCTTCGCTCGGGGAGAGGCGGATGCGGAGAGCGACATCGACACGGTGTTCGTCCAGCCCGTGGGTGTCGATGAGACCGACGATGCGTGGTCGGATTCCGTCGAGCAGTGGCGATCTCAGATCCGTCGTGCCAGCGGGAATCCGGTCGAGGTTCTTGAGGTCGGATTCGAAGAGATCGGTCCACGGTTGCGCAGCAGCCAGCTGCTGTGGCGCGACATTCGTAGCGAGGGAATCGTCGTTCACGGACGAGGGATCGACGAGCTCGGGGGCAATAACGATGCCTAGGCAGATGCGAACCAGGAACGTGAGCAGCGCTCAGGCACGCAGCTATTTGGCCAAGGCAGAGGAGTACCTGGCCGCATCCGAGAATGAACTCGACGCGGGCCGGGGGATCGCAGCGACCAGCCTGGCGATCCATGCCGCCATCAACGCCGCCGACGCAGTCTGTGGTGTTCGTCTCGGCAAACGGGCAGCGGGTCCGGATCATGACCGGGTATCGGAACTACTCAAGGACGCTGGATTGGACGGCGTCGAACTTGAGAAAGACCTTCGCCGGCTGCTACCGATGAAGACGAAAGCTGAGTACGACCCCGATGACATACCGCTGTCAGTCGCATCCAGAGCCGTCGGACGCGCCCTGAAGTGCGTTGCCGTCGCCCGACGCGTCGTGGCATCCGCGACGAGATAGAGCGATCGATCGTTGCATCGAAGCACTTTGCTGATCTTCCAGATTGGTTCTGGCGTGGGTGCGCCCATGCACTCCGGTCGGAGCGGAGACGAAGGGAATCCAATGTCGTGAACTGACGGCACGTTCCGACGGGCAGATCGCGAACAGTGTGGGGACTGGAGTCGATCCACGAAGATGATCGAGTCGGTGAGCCACACGCGACACAGGGGCTTCAGCGGCGCCCTCGGCAAGAATCGAACTTGCGACACCCGGTTTAGGAAACCGGTGCTCTATCCCCTGAGCTACGAGGGCAAAATGTTAAGAAACCCTTGGTACGTATACCTTTCTGGCCTTCCCGGATAGATCTACAACACCCTCCGAATTGCGTTTGGGCCGCA
>JAUXCV010000345.1 GCA_030618675.1 Acidimicrobiia bacterium
GCACCGACTGCGGTGTCACGGTTGTGGAAGGCCGGGAGGCAATGCATGAACTTCACGCTCGGATTGCCGGTGAGGGCCATCGCTTCCGCATTCACCTGGTAGGGCTTCAGCAGGTTGACGCGCTCTTCCCACACGGATGCCGACTCACCCATGGAAACCCACACATCGGTGTACAAGTAGTCGGCGCCGGCGACGCCTTCCTCTACGTCATCGGTAAGGGTCAAGCGGGCTCCGGTGTCCGCCGCGATCTCACGGCTTTGGGCTATTAGCGCCTCTTCCGGCCACTGATCCCTCGGGCCGCAGAGACGGACATCCATGCCCAGCTTGGCGCCGCCGACCATGAGCGAATTCCCCATGTTGTTACGTGCGTCGCCCATGTAGCAGTACGAGATATCGGTCCGATGCTTGTCCGAGTGTTCAGTCATGGTGAGCACGTCGGCGAGGATCTGGGTGGGATGGAACTCATTGGTCAACCCGTTCCATACGGGCACCTTCGAGTATTCGGCGAGCGTCTCGACGGTTGCCTGGGCGAAACCGCGGTACTCGATTCCGTCGTAGGTTCGTCCGAAGACCCGGGCCGTGTCCTTCATCGTCTCCTTGTGGCCGATGTGCGAACCGGCTGGACCGAGGTACGTCACATGCGCGCCTTGGTCGTAGGCCGCAACCTGGAAGGCGGTACGTGTGCGAGTAGAGGCCTTCTCGAAGATCATGGCAATGTTCTTGCCGGTCAATGTCGGTCGCTCGTAGCCACCGTATTTGGCCGCCTTGAGGTCACCCGCCAGCTTCAGCAGAAACTCGATTTCCTTTGGAGTGAAGTCCAGAAGCTTGGTGAAGCTTCGATTTCGTAGATTGAATGCCATGGTTCAGTTCTCCTTGTTGGCTAGTCGGTGGCTTGTCGCTTGATCAGATCGCCTTAGAAGATCGGTCCGGGGAAGAAGACTCCGACGCTCAGAACGATGACGTACAGGACAAACAGCATGGCCATGACCGGCCACACGAACTTCAGCCATTTGTCGTAGCCGATTCTTGCCAGGGCCAGACCACCCATCACCACTGCAAACGTTGGGTTGATGAGGTTCAGTAGCCCGCTGGACGACTGGAATGCGGTGACAACGAGGCTGGCGTCGACGTTCGCGATACTGGCCAATGGAGCCATGATCGGCATGGTTACCGTCGCGAGACCGGAAGACGACGGGATCAGGAAGCCCAGAGGCAGGTAAAGCACATGAATCACGTTGATGAACGCCACCCCGCCCAGGCCCCCGACGCCGGCCTCGGCCCAACTCAGTACCGTTTCGGTGATAAGCCCGTTGGACATGATCACGCTGATGCCTCGAGCGAGTGCGATGACGAGGGCGACGCCCAGCATGTCCCTCGCCCCTTCGATGAAGGTCTCGGAGAGTTTCGCTTCTGGCAACCGAGCCACGATCCCGATCAGGATCGAGAACCCGAGGAACAGAGCGGAGAATTCTCCAAACCACCAACCCAACTCAGGAACATTGATGTTGAGGTCACCCCAGGGGATGACGCTGTAGATCATGATCAGGAAGGCGAGAGCGAAGAGGATCAAGATGATCTTGTGCCGACCGGTGAGTTCCGGCACCGCCTCGGTGTCCATGTCCTTGAGGAAGCGCTTCCGGTGTTGTTCTCGCTTGGTGTAGACGAGCGACTTGCTGGGGTCTGCTTTCACCTTCTTGGCGTATCTGATGACGTAGATAGCGGCTATGGCGATACCGACGACCAAGATGAAGATTCGAGAGACAAGTCCGTCGGCGATGGAGACACCGGCGAAGTCGGAAGCTACCCCGGTCGCGAACGGGTTGACGGTGGACGCCAACACTCCTATTCCTGCACCCAGCATCACGATCGCGGTGCCGACCATCACGTCATATCCGGCGAGGAGCATCACGGTGATGATCAATCCGTAGAAGGCAAGGGTCTCCTCAGCCATGCCGTAGGTCGAGCCGCCAAGAGCGAACACCGCCATCAGGATGACGATCATCCAACTCTCTCTGCCCTTGAGGGCGACGGTGATTTTCCCTATTCCGGCATCCATAGCCCCCGATTTCATGGTGATTGCCAGGAAGCCTCCGATTATCAGCACGAACAGGGCGACGTCGATGGCCCCGAACAGGGATCCGTCGTTGTTGACGCTCACCGAGCCGTCGTCTGCCTCCATGCCGTACATGCCGTTGACGGGAGCCAGGAGGCCGTCGCCCAGGATGCTCTGCGGGTTGGACTCGACACGCGCGTACGTGCCGGGGATCGGATCGCCCTCTTCGCTCCGTTCGTACTGGCCCGCGGGTACGAACCAGGTGGCAACAACAACGACTAGCAGCAGTAGGAACAGGACCGTATAGGCGTTGGGGAATTGGAACCCCTTCTTCTTCTCCTGTTGATCCTTCTCGGTTACGTCGGCCATCAGTGAAGTCCCCTCTCCTCTGTCCGCCTCAGCCGGGTACCTGT
>JAUXCV010000027.1 GCA_030618675.1 Acidimicrobiia bacterium
GGCGAGCATGCCGTGCACGTCGTCCGGCTTGGTCTCGGGCCGGCCGAGGATCACATCTTTGCCGTCCTTCGCCCATGCTTCAGCGAGATCGGGATCGAATGCGACCATGCCGACTGCCGCGCCGGGTGAGACGTTGAGACCGAGAGCGATCTGCCGGTTGCCTGCGATCGCTGCTTCCTTCGATTCGGTGTTGAACTGCGGGTGCAGGAAGAAGTCGACATGATCCGGGCTGACGCGCATGAGGGCTTCATCGATGGAGATCATCCCCTCTTCGACCATCTCAACGGCAATACGGACCGCGGCCTGCGCGGTCCTCTTCCCGTCACGAGTCTGGAGGAGCCAGAGTTTGCCCTTCTCGATCGTGAATTCCATGTCCTGCATGTTGCGGTAGTGGGTCTCGAGCTTCGTCGCGAATGCGTCGAACTCCGCATATGCCTCGGGGAGGTCGTCGGCCAGTTCGGCGATCGGCTTGGTGACCCGAATTCCCGCCACGACGTCTTCACCCTGGGCGTTGATCAGGTAGTCCCCCTCGAGACTCGGCTCACCCGTGGTGGCGTTGCGGGACATCGCCACGCCGGTTCCGGATCCCTGACCCATGTTGCCGAACACCATCGCCTGAACGTTGACCGCGGTTCCGAGATCATGAGGGATCCCGTCCGCGTTGCGGTACGCGAACGCACGATCCGAATTCCAGGACTTGAAGACCGCCTCGACGGCCATCATCAGTTGGTCCTTGGGATCCTGGGGAAAGTCCTGCCCCGTCTCGCTCTTGACGATCTCCTTGAAGCGCTCGAGCACGGAGGAGAGTGCCGCGACGTCGAGATCGGAGTCGGTCTCAACGCCGGCATTCTCGCGCGCCTCGCTGAGGACCTTTTCGAACAGGTGATCGTCGACGTCCATGACGACACTGCCGTACATCTGCACGAGGCGTCGATAGGAGTCATAGACGAAACGCTCGTTACCGAACGACTCGATCATGCCGGGGAGAACCTCGTCGTTGATACCGATGTTGAGGACCGTGTCCATCATTCCCGGCATGGAGAACTTCGCGCCGGAACGACAAGAGACGAGCAGCGGTGCGTCGGCAGAACCGAACCGCTTGCCCAGTCTCGTCTCGGTCGCCGCCAGTGCAGCATCGAGCTGGTCTGTGAGTCCATCCGGGAACCGCCCCTCGTTCGCGAGGTAGGCGTTGCATGCCCGAGTCGTGATGGTGAATCCCGGAGGTACCGGCACACCGATCCTCGACATGTCGCCCAGGTTGGCTCCCTTGCCCCCGAGCAATCCTCGAACCTGGTCCCAATCGTTGTCGAGAGCTGCTTCAGCCTGATCGACCTCATCGAACCGATAGACCCACTTGTTCATTGTGTGCTCCTTCTCTGCGTCCGCCGAAGACGGCGCGGTATCTTTCGGCCGCGCGACGCTCATGAACGACCGTTTTTCGATGCCTGAACGGTACCGTGGTCTCGATGCATTGGATTCGGTTCCTTCGCGCGATCAGCTGGGCGTCGTTGGCGCTGCTTCTCGGTGCTTGCGCGGTGGGCGCTTCGGCATCACCAGCGCCTCCGACGACCTTCACTCCGATGACCGCCCTCGCAACGACGACCACTGAAGCTACCCCGTCACCGTCGACCACCGAGGCCACGGTCCCGGAACCGGTCACGACGACCTCTACGACGGCAGTTCCGGCTCCTGATCCCAGAGGGCGTCTGGTCGTCAGTGGGACCGGAGATGTGAACCTGGATCCGGCTTTCGTGTGGTCGTTCCCTTCAACCGGTTACGAGTACGCCTGGTCCGGGCTTGGCGGTCTGTTCAATGGGGATGATCTCACGGTGGTGAATCTGGAGTGTTCGGCGTCGTATCTCGGTACGCCGTGGGATAAGCCGTGGACGTTCCGTTGTGATCCCGAAGCGCTTCCGTCGATGGCGGCGGCTGGTGTGGACGTTGCGAATCTGGCAAACAACCATGCCATGGATTACGGGTTCGATGCGATGATCGACGCCCGTCGCAATCTGGAGATGGCCGGTATCGCCCCGGTCGGGGCGGGTGCGGACGCGGCGGAGGCGTATGCGCCGGTGCTTGTTGAGCGGAATGGTTGGACGATCGCGATCCTGGGCGGTGGCGGTGTCCACCCCGAGACGGGATCCTGGATCGCGGCCGAGGATCGCCCCGGTATGACCGACGGCGACTCCGCTGAGGCGATGACCGCGGCGATCAGAGCGGCCGACGAGATCGCAGACCTCGTCCTGGTGACGATCCACTGGGGCAAGCAGGGCACGACCGAACCCCGCCCGTTCGAGATACGACTCGCCGAGGCATTCATCGACGCCGGAGCCGACGGTGTCTTCGGACACCATCAACACGTTCTCCAACCCCTCGGCTGGTACTCGGGCAAGCCCATTGCGTGGGGCCTCGGGAACTTCGTCTGGCAGGCCGGCTCAACACAGGCCCGTACAACCGCAGTAGCCCAGTTCGTCTTCGAATCCGACGGCCGCATCGGCGCCTGCCTCGTCCCGGTCTTCATCGAAGCGACCGGACACCCCGTACTCCAACCCGGATACGCAGGACCGTGCGCACCTGAAAGGCTTGATGCCCAGGAAGGGCCCGAGTGATCCGTCGTTCATCGTCCATCGTCCGGCGTCGGTTGTCGGTGAAGACACCCCTCTCTCGCTCATAGCTCAAAGCTCATAGCTCCTCTCCTGACGAACACGGCTGCCGCTTGAAACATGCCCGGACTGGTACATCTACAATCAGCCCATGGGCGCGGTCATCGCTGTTGCGAATCAGAAGGGCGGAGTGGCCAAGACCACCACCGTGCACACGCTCGCGGCGGCGCTCGTCGAGCAGGGCAACCGCGTTCTCATGGTCGACCTCGACCCGCAAGCGTGCCTCACCTATGAAAACGGCATCAACCCGGACGATCTCGAAGCGACCGTGCACGATTTGATGCTGGGCCGGGTCAAGATCGCAGACATCGTCATCGACGCGAACGGTATCGCCCTGGTCCCTTCGTCCATCGACCTTGCCGGTTCGGAGATCCATCTGCTCACGAAGACCGGCAGAGAGTTCGTCCTCGGCCGCGCCCTCAAACCGGTGATCAGCGATTACGACTACACCTTCATCGACTGCGCTCCCTCCTTGGGAATCCTCACCCTCAACGGTCTCACCGCTGCATCGCACGTCCTCATCCCGTTCCAAGCCGAGACGCTCTCACACCGGGCCGTCGGCCAACTCCTCGAAACCATCGAAGATGTCAAGGCCTACACGAACGAGGACCTTGAAGTGCTTGGTGCTGTGGCAACGATGTTCGACGCTAGGACCAACCTCGGGAAACGAACGCTCGTCGAGGTTTCCGAGACGCACGACATCGAAGTGCTCCCACCGCCGATTCCCCGCTCCGTCAAAGTCGCTGAAGCACCCGAGCGAGGACGGTCAGTGCTGACCCACGCGCGTCGCTCCAAGAGCGCCGAGGCATACCGACAACTCGCCGAAGAGATCGTGAGACGGACATGACCGAACGTTCCGACCCGCAAGGCAAGAGGGCTCTTTTCGAGACGCCACCGACCCAACTCGACGATCCGCTCGAAGATGACGTGCTCCGGGAACCGGAGAAGCGGGAAGGCCAGGCAGCGCTCTTCTCCACCGGCGAGCACCAACACGGCACCGGCGTCATCGAGTGTTCGTTCTGTGGAACGAAGACCCGAGCGTCGCATCTCGACATCACAGTCCGGATCGCGATGATCTCGATGTGGATTCCCGGCAAGCACTACAGCCGCTGGATGCAATGCCCGAATTGCCAGCGTCGTTCGTGGTGCCGCGTCGACTGGCTCGGGTAGAACCCTGTTCTGTGGGCCGGTGGAGCACTCATAGACGGCTACGAACCCAGACACTCCACGAGCGCTTAGCCCCCGAGGAACCGCTCCCGATCGACCACGAATCTGATGTGGTCCCCGCTCGCCACCGATCGGTCCCCTTCACGAACCGTCAGCCGGAACGACACGCTTCGGCCGTCGATTCCCACGACTTCTGCGGTTGCGGCGATAGCGACGCCGACGGCTGATGCCGCCAGGTGATCGACGGCGATTCGGGTTCCCACAGACGTAGCACCTTCATCGAGACTGCCGGCGAGTGCCGCGACCGCTGCCTGTTCCATCAGCGCGACGATGCGCGGCGTGCCGAGAACGGGAACATCCCCGCTCCCGAGGGCTATTGCCGTGTCGGCATCGCCGACCACGAGACGGACTGTTGCGGTTGTGCCGACTTCGATCTGCATATGCACCAAACTGTACCCGGTCGCGCAGTGACCTTATCGACGAGAGGATTGTGTGCCGGATGATCATGCTCGAGAAACGCGAGTCGGTATTCATCGCGACACTTGATCGGGGCGAGAACGTGATCGATCCGCCCTTCGTCGAACGGTTCGGCGCCGTGCTCGACGAGATCGAAGCCGCGTCCGGTCCTCGCACACTCGTTACCACCGGGTCCGGCCGCTTCTTCTCGACCGGTCTCTCTCTCCGCTACGTGGAGACCCTCGATGCTGATGCCCTGCAGATGTTTCTCACAACGGTCGACCACCTTCTTGCCCGTCTTGTCTCTGCTCCGTTCGTCACCGTCGCTGCGATCAACGGACACTGCATCGCGACCGGGGCGTTGCTTGCACTCGCTCACGACTACCGCGTCATGCGTGCCGACCGCGGCTTCTTCGCACTGCCATCGGTCGACGTCGGCATCCCGTTCACTCACGGAATGACGGCATTGATCTCCCGGAAGGTGCCGCCACCCTGGTCCGATGATCTCGCCATCTCCGGTGACCGTTTCGGGGGGCGAGAGGCTTCGAGTCGCCACGTCGTGCATCGGGCCGTGCCGGAGGATGCTGTGGTTCCTATGGCCGTCGAGATCGCCGTGCGCCACTCGGGGAAGGATGCAGAGACGCTCGGCACGATCAAGCAGCGCCTCTACCACGACGTACTCACCGCCCTGCAGTCATGATGCACCCTATCGACCGACTCGGCAGCACCATCGTGAGCCGTGGACCGGATCGGCTCCGTTTCTTCACAGACGGTTGGGGGGATCTATCGGCCATCGACGCTGCCGACATACCATCTGAGCCCCCCCGGCCCATCGGAATCGAATGGGTCTCCAACGCTGTCGACGACGGGATCACGACCTCGGTCGGTGTCTTCGAAAGCCCCGTTGCGACACTCCCCGATCATGCTCGGCACGGAGCCGTGACGCGCGTCCTGCCTGTGGACGGAACTGATCGCATGGTGGTGCTGATGGCCGCATGGAATGAACACGACTCTCGCGCGAGATTCGGGATCGCCCGACGGCTCGCACGGCGGGGCATCGGCTCACTCGTCCTCGAAAACCCGTACTACGGGATCCGACGCCCGAACGACCACGACGGTCAACCGATTCGGACGGTCGCCGACTTCTTCCGAATGGGGATCGGAGCCGTGACCGAGGGGCGTGGACTCCTCGCCGCCGTTCGGGAAGAGGGTTTCGTTCCCGGCGTCGCCGGGTACTCCATGGGCGGGAACGTCGCCGCACTCGTCAGTTCGACCATGCCGTTCCCCGTTGCGACGGCACCACTTGCCGCCTCGTACTCCCCGGCGCCCGTGTATCTCGACGGTGCCTTGCGCGGAGGCATCGACTGGACCGCCCTCGGAGGTGAGTCATCGGCCGAAGTCAGACTCCGCGAAGCACTTCTCAAGGCGTCGGTCCTCGACCGTCCGGCACCCGACCATGCTCGTCACGCGGTGCTGGTCTCGGCCCGTTCCGATGGATACGTCCCCCCGACGGCGACGCGGGCGCTCCACGCACATTGGCCCGGATCCGAACTGCGGTGGGTCGGCGCCGGACACGCCACACTGCTCTGGCTACACAAGAGCGCCCTCGCAACGGCGATCGAGGATTCGTTCCTTCGATTGATGCGAGAGCCTGCCCGGTAGGGTGAGGATCCACCGCTGAGGAGAACAACGTGGGAGTCGGGTTCGTCGTCTATGTCACCGCGGCGCTCTTCCTCTACGCCCTGGTTTCCAAGCGACTGGCGTCCTCACCGATCTCCGGCCCGATCGTGTTCGTCACGCTCGGCCTGGTTGGATACGCATCAGGGATCCTCTCGCCGATCGCCGTGGTCGAATCGCCGATCGCCACATTGCTCGAGTTCACCCTGGCGCTCTTGCTCTTCACCGACGCCTCCAAACTCCACCTCCGGTCGTGGGAAGCCGACATGGCGCTCCCAACGAGGCTGCTTGGCATCGGAATGCCGTTGACGATCGCCCTCGGAACGGTCGCCGCCTACCTCGTCTTCCCCTCGGTCGGGATCATCGGAGCCGCCATCATCGCAACGATCCTGGCACCGACGGACGCAGCCCTCGGGTTCGCCGTCGTCGCGAACCCGCGCGTCCCCATCAGAATCCGCGAAGCTCTCGGCATCGAGTCGGGACTCAACGACGGCATCGCCCTCCCGATTCTGCTCTTCCTCATCACACTCGCCGTGGCCGAGCGGGGAGTCCCCCTGTGGAACTTTTTCATTGAGGGCATCGGTATCGCGGTGCTCGTTGGTCTCGCCGTTGGGATCGGCGCCGCCTTCGCCATCCGGTTCGCAGTGGAACGATCCTGGATCGAGGGGCAGTGGATACGGATCGGCACGGTCGCTGTGGCCCTTGGCACCTATGTCGTGGCCGACCACCTCGGAGGTAGCGGTTTCATCGCGGCATACGTCGCGGGGATCGGCTTCGGTCGGATCATCGACCGCTTCGGATCGTCTTCCGTCTACTCCGCTGAACTCGGCGAGGATCTCGGGACGGTCCTCTCAATGACGTCGTTCCTCATCTTCGGGGCATATCTGCTCGCTCCGAATCTCGCCGCGTTCACCGCAGCGACGGTCTTCTACGCCGTAATGAGCCTCACCGCGGTGCGCATGATCCCGGTCGCCGTTTCGATGATCGGCACACACCTCGCGGCCCCCACGCTCACCTACCTCGGCTGGTTCGGGCCGCGCGGTCTCGCATCGATCATCTTCGTCGGTGTCCTCGTCGAGAAGGCCGGCCTCGAGCAATCCAAACTGGTCGTCAGCGCCGTCATCGTGACGGTGACCTTCAGCGTCCTCCTCCACGGCGTAACGGCCCCGTGGGGTGCCAACAAGTACGCCGCGTGGTACAGCAGACAGTCCGAGGCACCAGCCGAAGACGAATCAGTCGGATAGGCCGGTCAAGCCGCTGGGAGAAGTAGCGGAGTAGCCGAGTACCCGAGTAGAAAACACACTTGTCCGAATACCGACTACTGACTACTGACTACATCCAGCTTCGCTGGATCACCCCTTCTTCATCTCGAAGCCGGCCGTGATCTGCATGACGCCGACGACGAAGAAGAAGATCCCGGCGACGATCGCGAGAACCGTGACCGTTGCCGCAGGCCACAGCAGCAGGACGGCGCCCGCGCCGATTGCAGCAAGTCCGCCGAAGATGACCCATCCGCGCGAGGGCATGTCACCGTCTGTCACGCCTCGGAACACGTCGATGATCCCGCTGATGATCCAGAAGATCGCCGCAACGAGGGCGATGATCCCGATGGTCTCAGCCGGGTTCCTCATAACGACGATTCCTAGCACCACACCGACGACGCCGACGATCAGAATGACCCATCGCCCGTCCGCCTTGCCGCCGAAAAGCGCCATCACAACTCGGAGGACTCCGAAGAAGAGCATCCAGATACCGATGAGCCAACCGACGACGCTGAGTGTCTTGCCGGGCCAGAACACCAACGCCGCACCGACGAACAAGCTGAACAGTCCGGAGACCAGGAACAGCCACCAGTAGGCCTTCATCTCTTTGTAATCAAACATGAACGAGCAACTCCCTTGTCGGATCGTTGAGGTGATGCTACCCATGTCAGTACTGGGTACCGAGTACTGACTACTGACTACATCCAGCGGAGCTGGATCAGGCCACGATCGTCTCGCCGTCTTGTTGCTGAACGACGAATGCGACGACGAACGAATCCCGACGCGGCCAACCGCCGAGGTGGTCGAGTGCTGTGGCGTTGGCGTGCGAGCAGAACTCGGCAGCCGACATGATCGATTGGGGGCGCACCACGAGTTCAAGGCCCGGGCGGGCCTTCAACTCGCCGGAGATGAAGTCGAAGCCTTCCATCTCGATGACGGCGAGTCGCAGTTCGTCACAGCGGCGAACGAAGCGATCAGCGACGTCCCTCGGAAAGAACCCCTCGCCGTCCTCCGACCGGAAGACGGCCAGCGGGTCGAACTCGGAGAGGAGTTCAACCGTGGAAGGATCCTCCTCCGACCAATCGTCCTCGGCTTCCTCTCGCTTCGCTTGGACCCGACCACCGCCCAGTTGAATGAGGCCCTCAACCTGATCGAACGCCAGGGGATCAACGATGCGCTCGGCCATTTCCAGAGCCCTGAAGAGGTCCCGCATTTCGAGGTCGTGGACGTCATCGTCTCCGGCCGGGTAGATCTGAACGATCGACGACGAGCCGTCCCAGAAGACCATCCCGACGAACTCGTTCTCCATCCAGAGCTCAACGACAGGTTCGTCGAAGTCCTCTCGTTCGGTCTCGACGATGCGGATAGGGATCATGGGACTCCGTGTTCGGGGAGTCGCAGGATAACGCCGTGATCAGGCCTCGATTCGAACGCCGCGCCAGAAGGCAACCCGTCCCTTGATGTCCTCCGCGCCCGCCTTCGGATCGGCGTAGAACCACGCCGCACCGAGGTTCGTAGCGTCGCCCACGGTCACGTCGTAGTACCCGGCTGCACCCTTCCACGGGCACCGGCTCTCTAGATCACTCGGGGCGAAGAAGTCCTCGTTGAGTGACGACCGCGGGAAGTAGTGATTCCCCTCGACCATCACGATGTCATCGCTCTCGGCGAGGACGATTCCGTTCCACACTGCTTTCGGCATCAGTTGGCTTCTTGATCGGTTCTCGGGATCAACAGCGGCACCGGCACTTCCATTTCCGACATGATCTTCGCAAGATGATCACGTCACCCGCCCATAGGAGACGAATCGATATGGAATCGCTATCGGTAAGACGCCCCGTGGACACCATTTCACAGAACTTGACATGAAGCGACTCAAATTTCCTGGCATACGTGTATCATTATCGGGGTTGAGTGATCGACACACCTGGAACACGACGATCGGACCCTCTCATGAACTTCAACGCCTTCACGCAAAAATCGCAGCAGGCCATCCTCTCCGCACGCGCCCTCGCAACACAACGGACCCACCCGTACGTGGAACCCGAGCATCTTCTTGCCGGTCTTCTCACCCAAACCGACGGTCTCACCTATCCGATTCTGGCGAAACTCGGGGTTCACGCCACCGATATCAGCGGTCCTGTCGAGAAGACCCTCGCGGCGATACCGAGCGTTGTCGGCGGGAGCGACGCTGCGTTCTCACCCGACTCGTTGGCGGTGTTCGAGGATGCCGACGGCGAGCGCCGGACTCTCAAGGATGACTACATCTCTGTGGAGCACTTGCTGCTGGCTCTCGCCGGGTCCCCCGGACCGATGGGCGACCTCCTGCGCGAAGCCGGCGTCACGAAAGACGCGATCCTCGGTGCGCTCACCGAGGTCCGCGGAAGCCAGCGGGTCACCTCTCAGAACCCCGAGGACACGTTCGCTCCCCTCGAGAAGTACGGACGCGATCTCACCGAACTCGCCCAGCAAGGCAAGCTCGACCCGGTGATCGGCCGCGACGAGGAGATCCGTCGAACGATCCAGGTGCTGTCACGCCGGACCAAGAACAACCCGGTCCTCATCGGCGAGCCGGGGGTAGGCAAGACCGCCATCGTCGAAGGACTCGCCCAGCGGATCATCGACGGTGACGTACCCGAAGGTCTGAAGAACAAGCGGATTGTCGGTCTCGACATGGGCACTCTCGTAGCCGGAGCGAAGTACCGGGGCGAGTTCGAAGAGCGTCTCCAGGCTGTCCTGAGCGAGATCAAGTCTGCCGAAGGCCGGATCATCACCTTCATCGACGAGATGCACACCATCGTCGGCGCCGGCGCCTCGGAAGGTTCTATGGACGCCTCCAACATGCTGAAGCCGATGCTCGCTCGCGGCGAGCTCCGCATGATCGGCGCCACGACTCTCGACGAGTACCGCAAGTACATCGAGAAAGACTCGGCGCTCGAACGCCGCTTCCAACCCGTCCTCGTCGAACCGCCATCGGTGGAAGACACCATCGGGATCCTCCGGGGTCTCAAAGAGCGCTACGAGGTCCACCACGGAGTAAGAATCACCGATGCCTCGCTGGTCGGCGCCGCCGTGCTCTCGGATCGGTACATCACCGGTCGTCTCCTCCCAGACAAGGCGATCGACCTCGTCGACGAGTCGGCCTCGCGACTGAGAATCGAGATCGACTCCATGCCGGAGGAGATCGACGAACTGACCCGACGACGACGACAGCTCGAGATCGAGCGCCAGGCACTCACCAAAGAGACCGACGACGCCTCGATGGACCGACTCGCGGTCATCGAACAGGAACTCGCCAACCTTGGTGAAGATCTCGACGAACTGTCGGCCCACTGGCAGTTGGAGAAGGACGCTATCGACGGCATTCGCTCCACGAAGCACGACATCGAGGACACCCGGGCCACAGCCGACCGGGCGGAAAGGGATGGCGACCTACAGCAGGCAGCCGAACTCCGCTATGGCTCCCTCCCCGCGCTGGAGAGCGACCTCGCCGGTCGCCAGGCGGATCTCGAGGAGTTGCAGTCCGCCACGAAGATGCTGAAGGAGGAGGTCGACGAAGAAGACGTCGCCGAGGTCGTGAGCCGATGGACCGGAATCCCGGTAGCGAAACTCATGGAGGGCGAGGTACACAAACTCGTTCGCCTCGAGGAGCATCTCCACGAGCGCGTCGTCGGACAGAACGACGCCGTCGAATCGGTAGCGAACGCGATCCGGCGATCCCGTGCCGGGCTCTCCGACCCGAACCGGCCGATCGGCTCGTTCCTCTTCCTCGGACCAACCGGTGTCGGCAAGACGGAACTCGCTCGTGCCCTCGCCGGGTTCCTGTTCGACGATGAGCGAGCCATGGTGCGCATCGACATGTCGGAGTACATGGAGAAGCACTCCGTGAGTCGTCTCATCGGTGCGCCACCCGGGTACGTGGGATACGACGAGGGCGGCCAGTTGACCGAAGCGGTGCGTCGTCGGCCGTACTCCGTCATCCTCCTCGATGAAGTTGAGAAGGCTCATCCGGACGTGTTCAACGTCCTGCTCCAATTGCTCGATGACGGTCGCCTGACCGACGGACAAGGCCGCACGGTCGACTTCTCGAACACGGTGCTGATCATGACGTCGAATCTCGGATCCGAGTTCATCGACCCGGACCTTCCCGAAGAGACGATCGCAGCCCGCGTGATGGAAGCGGTGCGGACCCACTTCCGCCCCGAGTTCTTGAACCGAATCGACGACGTGATCGTGTTCCATCGACTCACGAGGGACGACCTCAGGAAGATCGCAGCCATCCAGTTCGTCGGACTCCAAGAACGACTCGCCGATCGGCGTATCGGTCTCGAGTTGACCGACGATGCGGCCGACTGGTTGACGGAGAACGGATACGACCCCGTCTACGGGGCTCGCCCCCTCAAGCGTCTCCTCCAGACAGCGATCGCCGATCCGCTGGCCATGGCCATCCTGGACGGCACCTTCCGAGACGGAGACAGCGTTGAAGTCATAGTCGAAGGCGACAAACTGGGGTTCAGTAGTCAGTAGCCGCCTCCGGCGGCGTAGTCAGTACTCAGTATTCGGTACTCCGTAGTGGTCCGTAGTCCGTGAACTGTGGCCTGTCCTGCTGGTAGCTGGTAGCTGGTGGCCGAAAGTTCAAAGCTCGAAACTCCTCTTCCTCCGCTACTCCGCTACTCCCAAATCCCCTTGACAACTCACCCAATCCATGATATTCCTTGTTGCAAGGTATTCTATGAACCACCATATCTGACGTCGCAAGGGTTGGAAGGAGCAGACAGTGGATCACCGGTCACAACTCCTCAAGGGAGTGCTTGACATGTGCCTACTCTCGCTCATCGACGAGGAACCGAGCTATGGATACGAGATGGCCGCCAAACTGAAGGAACGTGGCGTGGAGCTTGTGAGCGATGGCAGCATCTACCCGACGCTCTCGCGACTCCAGA
>JAUXCV010000006.1 GCA_030618675.1 Acidimicrobiia bacterium
GAGGGTGTTATCACCGTCGAAGACAGCCAGACGTTCGGCGTCGAGCTCGAATTCACGGAGGGTATGCAGTTCGACAAGGGCTACATCTCACCGTATTTCATCAGCGATCCGGACCGTCAGGAAGCAATCCTCGAGGACCCGTACGTGCTGATCGTCAACTCGAAGATCAGCTCGGTCCAGGACATGCTCTCGATCCTCGAGAAGGTCATGCAGTCGGGCAAGCCGCTGCTGATCATCGCTGAGGACGTCGAAGGTGAAGCGCTCGCGACGCTCGTCGTGAACAAGATCCGTGGCACCTTCCAGTCCGTGGCCGTCAAGGCCCCCGGATTCGGAGAGCGCCGCAAGGCTCAACTCCAGGACATCGCCATCCTCACCGGCGCGACCGTCATCTCGGAAGAGGTCGGTCTGAAGCTCGATGGGGTCACGATGGACTTGCTCGGCAAGGCCCGCAAGGTCGTCATCAGCAAGGACGACACGACGATCGTCGAGGGTGACGGAACCCACGCCGACGTCGAGGCACGCGTCAAGCAGATCCGTCAGGAGATCGAGAACTCCGACTCCGACTGGGATCGTGAGAAGCTCCAGGAGCGGCTCGCGAAGCTCTCCGGAGGCGTCGCCGTCATCAAGGTCGGCGCTGCGACGGAGGTCGAGCTCAAAGAGAGGAAGCATCGCATCGAGGACGCCATCCAGGCGACCCGTGCTGCCGTCGAAGAGGGCATCGTCCCCGGTGGTGGCGTCGCTCTGCTTCGCTCCGGTGCAGCGATCGACAAGCTTCGCGGTGGCAGCGACGACGTGAAGGCCGGACGCCAGATCGTCAAGCGTGCGCTCGAGGCTCCGCTTCGTCAGATCTCGGTGAACGCCGGTTATGAAGGCGGCGTCGTCGTGAACAAGGTGCTCAATGAGTCTGAGGGCAACGAGGGCTTCAACGCCATGACGGGTGAGTACACCGACCTCATGGAGGACGGCATCATCGATCCCGCCAAGGTGACCCGGTCGACGCTGCAGAACGCTGCTTCCATCGCAGCCCTGCTCGTCACGACCGAGGCTCTTGTCGCTGAGAAGAAGGAAGACACTCCTGCGATGCCGGTCGGCGGTCATGACGACGGCGGCATGGGCGGAATGGGGTTCTAGGAAGTAGACGACAGCTGACAGACGACAGCTGACAGTCAGAACGCAGAAGTGGGGCGGCCTTCGGGCCGTCCCACTTCTGAGCAGAGGCGACAGGCGTCAGCAAGACCTGTCGTCCGTTGTCTGTTGTCTGTTGTCTGTGGTCCTACAGCAGTACGCCGTCAGACTGAAGCGTGTCTCGGACTTCCGGCCACTCGGACTCCAACAGACTCCATGTCGTGTGATCGATCCACGTACCACCCACTTCTACTTCGTCGCGGAGGGTGCCTTCGAACGTGAAGCCGAGACGCTTGGCGATGCGATCGGATCGCTCGTTGCCGACGGCGATTCTGAGGACGATCTTGTGGTAATGGAGTTCTTCGAACCCGATCTGGATCGTCCGAGCGGTGACTTCCGTGGCGATGCCGTCTCCGGTGAGATCTGAGCGGATCCAGTATCCGATCTCGCCGACCCGGTTCGCGGGGGATGTGGGCCAGACGGAGATGTTGCCGACGTGAAAGTCGGGTTCCTCGTGGAGACGGATTGCGAAGTCGAAGGCGCGGGCGTCGTTCCACGCCGATGCCGAGTCGCGAACGAAGCGCTGAGCGACCGAGCGGTCGTAGCCGATCGCCCACGGAAGCCACTCTTCGAGTTCCGGCAGTGACGCTCGGACGGCGTCGTGCATCGGCCCCACGTCGCGACGACGAAACGGGCGAACGATGAACCGCGGCGTATGCCGCGGTCGGCTGTGGAGATGCTGCGCCATCGAAGGCAGCCTACCGACGTATGCTCCCGTGATGGATGTATGGGAGCGACTCGAGCGACTCGAGCCGGTGGCGTCGCCGCCGGAGGCCCGGTATGCAGTGCTCGTCCCGCTCTACGAGGATGCAGGGGGAACGTACCGCATCGTGTTCACTCGCCGCCCCGAGCACATGCGGACCCACCCCGGCGACGTCGTGTTCCCCGGCGGTGGGCGTGAGGAAGGCGAAGACGCCGTCGCTACGGCGAAGCGAGAGGCCTGGGAAGAGGTGGGGCTTCCACCGGAGAACGTCATCGAGATCCTGGGTGGGTTGACTCCGGTGACGACACGTGATCGGACGCGTCTCATCGTGCCGGTTGTGGCAAAGATCGATCGACCGGACGAACTGATCGCCGATCCTGCCGAGGTTCACAGCATCATCGAGCCACCGTTGGATCATCTTCTCGATGAGTCCCAATGGGTCACGCAAGAGTGGCACGGCCATGATCTATGGTTCTACGAGTTCGAGGAGGGCACCCTGTGGGGAGCGACGGCGTTCATGGTGAGAGAGTTGCTGGAGTTCTTAAGGTGACAGGCAACAGGCAACAGACGACAGCCAACAGACGACAGACGACAGATGACGGACGGAGCCATGGTGCGCGAGCTCTTGCTGTGGTCTGTGGTCTGTGGTCTATTGGCACCCGTACATACCGGGACCTTGAACGATGACGGAGGTACCACCGCCGTACCACATGTCCACCGACGACTTCCGGCGATACGGGTACGAGGTGATCGACTGGATCGCCGACTACCTGGACTCGGTCGATGACCGGCCGATCATCTCGGAGGCCGAGCCGGGGCAGATACGGGCGATGTTGCCCGATGCCGCACCCGAGCAGCCGGAGCCTTTCGACGCCGTCCTCAGGGACCTCGACGAGATCGTCATGCCGGGCATCACTCACTGGCAATCACCGGGATGGTTCGCGTACTTCCCGGCCAACACGTCGCCGCCGTCGATCCTCGGGGAACTCGTTGCGGCGGGTCTCGGTGTTCAAGGGATGCTGTGGTCGACGAGTCCTGCGGCGACCGAGGTCGAGGAGGTCGTTGCCGACTGGCTGGTCGACCTGCTCGGGCTTCCGGAGTCGTGGAAGACAACGGGACCCGGCGGCGGCGTTATCCAGATGAGCGCATCCGATTCCACACATACGGCTCTGGTTGTCGCCAGGGAGCGATCGTCGGGGGACCCCGGGAAGATGGTCGTCTACGCCTCAGAGCAGGCACACTCCTCGATCGAGAAGGGATCGAGGGTTGCCGGCTACGGTCACGTGCGGCTCGTCCCCGTCGACGGTCGATATGCGATGCGTGCCAACGCATTGCAAGGGGCGATAGAAGACGATATCGCTGCCGGTCTGAATCCGGTCGCAGTCGTCTCCGCTGTGGGAACGACCGGAACGACGGCCGTGGATCCGGTTCGAGCGATCGGAGAGATCGCCCGATCCCACGCTCTTTGGCACCATGTGGATGCCGCGTACGCCGGAACCGCGATGATCTGTCCCGAGTTCCGTCACCATCAGGATGGACTCGAACTCGCGGACTCCTACACGTTCAACCCGCACAAGTGGATGTTCACGAACTTCGACTGCTCGCTCTTCTACGTCGCCGATCGTGGGCCGCTGATCGATACTCTGAGCATCGTGCCTCCGTATCTGAGGAACGAGGCGTCAGAGTCGGGGGAGGTCATCGACTACCGCGACTGGCATGTCCCGCTCGGCCGGCGTTTCCGTGCTCTCAAGCTCTGGTTCGTTCTCCGCTCGTACGGTGCCGAGGGGATTCGCCACCACGTCCGCGAACACGTGGCGCTCGCTGCTTCCTTGGCCGAGCGGGTCGAGACTCACCCGGCTCTGGAGATGATCGCGCCCACGCCGTTCGGTCTCGTCTCGTTCCGTCATTTCGACGGAGATGAGGCGACCGACGCTCTCGCGGACGCTATCAACGACTCTGGTTGGGCCTACGTAACCCCGTCGACCATTGACGGGAGACGCTTCGTTCGGGTCTCGATAGGACAAACGAATACAACAGCAGAACATGTAGATCGGTTGTGGGGGTTGATTGAACAAGTAGCCGAGTAGCTGAGTAGCTGAGGAAGACCGGCAGGCTCCGCTACTCCGCTACTCCGCTACTCCGCTACTCCGCTACTCCGCTACTCATCTACTCTTCAAAGCATGGAACCCCTCATCACTCCCGCTGAGACGAACCGGCTCGATATGGCCTCAGATGATCCTCCTGCGATCCTCATGGAGCGGGCCGGACTCGGAGTGGCGCTGGCCGCCGTTGAGATGGGGATCGGGTACGGCGATCGTGTGATCGTCCTTGCCGGACGGGGGAACAACGGTGGGGACGGTTACGTCGCTGCGAAACACCTGGCCCGGCGCGGTGTTCAGGTGAATGTTCGCTCCTTCGGGTATCCCAGAGGTGACGGTGGACCGGCGCGAGCGGCGGCCGTGGCCGCTCGGCGGGCCGGAGTTCGTGTGGCCGAGTTGGGTGAGCCGGAGTCGGCCGACCTGATCATCGACGCGGTCTTCGGCGTCGGCTTCAGGGGATCGCTGCCCGAGGTGGTCGTTCCGTGGACCCGTCTCGACGTCCCCGTACTCGCCGTCGATGTTCCGTCCGGACTCGATGCCACCACCGGAACGGTCGAGAACTCAGCGTTCTATGCCGATGTGACCGTCACCTTCCAGGCAGCGAAGACGGGTCACCTGCTCGGGGAGGGGCCGGAGAGAAGCGGGGAGTTGTTCGTTCTCGACATCGGATTGGGCGAGCCTCGCCCCGAACTGATGCTCTGCGAGGAAGCCGACGCTCCCACACCGGTGCGTACCCGGCATGCACACAAGTGGTCGGTCGGGTCGGTCGCCGTCGTCGGCGGGTCGCCGGGGATCACCGGTGCCGCCATGCTCGCCGCGCGGTCGGCGCTTGCAGCCGGAGCGGGCGCTGCAACCGTGATCTGCCCGGGTGCCCTTCAGCCGATCTACGCCACGATGGACGCCGGTGTGATGAGCCGGGGGGCCGGATCGGGCGAGCGATTCACCCTCGACGACGTCGAGGCGGTCCTGGTGGAGGCAGAGCGTTACGACGTGCTGGCGTTGGGGCCGGGCCTCGGCCCCGTCGATCGGAGCTTCGTTGAGGCGCTGCTCGAACGCTGGGACGGGTCCATCGTGTTGGATGCGGACGGACTGAACGCTCTGAACGATTCGACGGTTCTCGCCAGGGCTTTCGACACGATCATCACACCACACAGCGGGGAGTTCACCCGCCTCACCGGGAGTGCCGCAACCCATGGTGCTGCTGAGGAACTGGCACGGGAGAGCGGTGCAGTCGTGCTCCTCAAAGGCAATCCGACGTTCGTGACCGATGGTGACGAGACCTGGGTGATCGCGTCGGGAGGTCCCGAACTCGCGACGATCGGTACCGGCGACGTGCTGACCGGGATGGTGGCAGCGTTCGTGGCCGGTGGCCTGCCCGCGAAGATCGCGGCTCGATCCGCGGCGTTCCACCACGGTTCTGCGGGGGCGCGACTCGACCGGACCGAGACCGTCACGGCGAACGGACTGGTCCTCGAGATCGCCCGCGGATAGGAATCCCAGAAAAGGGAACACAGGTCCGGTTCGGTCGGTTACTGTTTCTACACGAGAGCTTGCGCCGGAGATAGGGCCTTTCTCCCCTGGACAATTCGTCGCGCCTGCTCTACCTGGCTATGCTCCCTCCCGTCTGGAGTGCGGGGTGTTCTCAACGCGACGCACGTTGACACCTGGGAACTACGTAGATGCTGACGAAATGGGGAGGACCATGTCCGTCGAACGCGACGATGCTGACTTCGATGCGACCTTCAAGCCCAAGGGAACTTGGGCGTTCGTATTGGGGTTCTCCGTCCTGTTGTTCTTGCTCTGGATGTCCGTGTACCTGATCCTGTTGAGCAAAGGGATCAACACATGAGTGACGACATTCAGCAAGGCGACGACCCGCAGGGCGATACGAAGCAACACATGCACGTTGACTCCTATGAGCGCAAGTGGGTCATGATCTCGATCGGCTTCCTCGTCTTCTTCGTGATCATGATCACGATCGCCGGTTTGGCGCTGGGTATCCAGGTTCCGACCGATGAGGGCCGGGTCAATCCGAACACGCTCGAAGACGCACTGCCCTGGTCCGAACCGGGTCTCCGGGAGATCGTCCCCGGTGAGGAGTACGAGGTCTACATCGTTGCACGGCGTTTCAGTTTCGATCCGAGAGAGATCACGGTTCCCAAGGGCGCCCATGTGACGTTCTGGGCCACATCAGCAGACGTGCAGCACGGCTTCGCTCTCGAAGGCACCAACGTCAACATGATGGTGATCCCCGGACAGGTGTCGAAACTCGCAGCGCAGTTCGACGAGCCGGGTGAGTACGACTTCATCTGCCACGAGTACTGCGGGTTAGGTCATGCCGTGATGTACGGCACGCTGACGGTGGAGTCGTAGGTGGGGGAGAACAGAATGATTGAAGACAGAACCACGCAATCAAGCCGCGAACTCAACAAGAGCGAGAAATGGTTCGTCGGCTGGCACATGATCTTCGCCATCGCCGCCCTTTTCATCGGCATCCAGTACGGGCCGATGCAGGCGCTCCAACATGCGGGTCTCGACCTGTATGTGAAGATGCCGTTCCTCGCGGCCTCTTACTACCAGGGATTGACGCTTCACGGCGTGCTCAACGCGCTGATCTGGACGACGTTCTTCATCACCGGGTTCTCGACCCTGGTGGTCATCAAGGGGCTTGGCCGATCCCTGAAGTACCCATGGCTCAACAAGATCGGGTTCTGGATGATGGTCGTCGGTCTGTTGACCGCCGCGGTTCCGATCCTTGCCGACAAGGCGACCGTTCTCTACACGTTCTACCCCCCGATGCAGGCGAGCGCCTGGTTCTACATCGGACTGGTGCTGGTGGTCGTCGGAAGTTGGATCGAGGGTTACGGCATGTACTTCACGTTCTACGCGTGGAGGAAAGAGAACATCGGCACTCGTTCACCGTTCATCGTGTTCGCTGCACTCATCAACATGGTCATGTGGCAGATCGCCACGCTCGGTATCGCAGCCGAGATCCTCGCCATCATCCTGCCCTCGGTGTTCGGCTGGACTGCGGGTACCGATCCGCAACTCTCACGGACCCTGTTCTGGTACACGGGCCACCCACTCGTGTACTTCTGGGTTCTGCCGGCATACCTCTCGTGGTACGCCATGCTGCCCAAGCAAGTCGGCGGGAAGATGTTCAGCGATTCGCTGGCACGGCTCTCCTTCTGGCTCTTCCTCATCCTGTCGGTACCGCTCGGGTTCCATCATCAGTTCGCCGACCCCGGCGTCCCCGCAGCGTGGAAGTTCATTCACGCTCTGCTGACGTTCAGTGTGGCGTTCCCATCGATGATGACCCTGTTCACCGTGGTTGCTTCGCTTGAATACGGTGGGCGAAAGCGGGGTGGCAAGGGCCTCTTCGGCTGGATCAGGGCGCTCCCCTGGAGCGACCCGTCCGTGGTGTGGCAGCTCCTCGCCGGGCTTCTCTTCGTCTTTGGCGGTATCGGAGGCATCGTCAACGCCTCGTACAACGTCAACCTGGCATTGCATAACACGGCATGGATCCCCGGTCACTTCCACCTGACGGTGTCGTCGGCCGCGACGATGACGTACGTCGCCATCCTCTTCTGGCTCGTGCCGTATCTCACAGGGAAACCGCTGTGGAAGCCGAAGCTCGCCGTGATCGCCGGGTGGACCTACTTCGGCGGCATGTTGCTCTTCTCGAACGCCATGCACGTCGTCGGCCTTCTCGGTGCGCCCCGGCGCACACCGCTCGGTATCGCTCCCTACATCCCGGGGGAGTGGGCCGGACACCTCTGGCGAGTTGGTGTCGGCGGAACGATCATGTGGATCGGGTTGATGATGTTCATCGTCATCATTCTGGTAACCGCTGTCCAACGCAAGCGGCTTCCGGCAGACGAACTGGTCGAGGTACCGATCGCTGAGTCGCTCCAGGATCCACAAGACACTCCTGCATGGCTCGATCGCTGGCGTCCATGGCTGATCGCGAGCGTCGTGATCATCCTCCTGTCATACGGGCCGCAACTGTATGAGCAGATCACTCAGGTGCAGCTGACGTCGCCAGGATTTACGCCCTGACCCATTGCGGAAGTAGCCTGTTGGGGTGAGTACCGACGGGCCTCCAGGGCCGGAAGGGCCGGCTGTCGACTGGCCGCTCCGCACGCGAAATCGGGTGCGGAGCGTCTTGCGTCGGCTCGAACGGGCAACCATCCGATCGGAACAACCGGTCAACAGGATCGTCGGTTCTGCCCGACTCAACCCGCTCTATCACACAGGCACCATCGCGGTGTTCCTGTTCGTCGTCGTGTTCATCACGGGCATCTATCTGACGATGTTCTTCCAGTTCGGGTTCGATGCGTCCTACGACGCGGTGAGTCGACTGGAGAACAGCGCAGTGGGTCGGTTCATGCGAGCGATCCACCGATACGCGTCGGTGGCGCTCGTCGTGACGTCGTTGCTCCACGGGTGGCGGACCCTGGTCCAGGATCGCTTCCGCGGCGCCCGATGGCTTGCCTGGGTCTCCGGGATCTGGATGATGGCGTTGGTCTGGTTTGTCGGCGTGACCGGCTACTGGCTCATCTGGGATGAGCGAGCGCAGGTGCTCAATGAGATCCTGGTCAGGGCCCTCGACGGAACCACATTCGGTCTCGACTTCCTCCTGGACAACCTCGTGACGCCGGCCGCCGGATCGGGGTGGCCGTTCCTCCTGCTCCTCCTGCTGGCCCACATCATCCTCTCGCTCGTGATAGGTCTTCTCCTTTGGTATCACGTCAAACGCCTCAACAACCGCAAGTGGTTCCCTCCCCGCTTCTGGATGTCGATCATCGGCGGCATCATCGTGGTCCTCTCGATCCTGTGGCCCGTCGGCATGCTTCCGCCGGTCGACAACTCCGTGGTTCCGGGAACATTCCCACTGGATCCGTTCTATCTGTTCCTGTTCCCGGCCGGGTTGCACCTCTCTCCGGTCCTCGTGTGGGGCGGGTTCCTCGTAGTGGGTGTCGTCCTCTCCGCGATCCCGTGGATCAAGGGACGCAAGCCGCTCCAACCTGTTCTGATCGATCCGGACCGTTGCACGGGGTGCACATTGTGTGTCGTCGATTGCCCGTACGGCGCTCTCGAGATGGTTCCCCGGGATGACGACACGAAGTACCGGCAGATCGCCGTCCTCGTCCCCGATCGTTGCGTGTCGTGCGGTATCTGCCTGGGGAGTTGTTCGTTCGATGCGATGTCCCTTGACGATGAGCCGGTGGACAGTCTGGCGGCAGAGGTGCGGCGCCTGGCCGCTACAGGGAACTCGCCCAGGATCGTCTTCACCTGTGAGCGCCACGCCTTGCACGGCGCAGCCGACACGCCGGCGTCAGCAGATGCCGATGAGACAAGAGAGGGCACTCACGTGATCCCCCTTCCCTGCATCGGTATGGCCCACACCGGCCTGGCCATCACGGCCCTCGAAGCAGGGGCGGGTGATGTCCAGTTCATAGGGTGTCCACCCGCGGACTGTGCGAATCGCGATGGGAACACATGGGTCCAGGAGCGACTCGATCGGGTCAGAGTGCCCCGCCTCAAGAAGAAGTACGTCGACGCCCCCATCCGATCGGACTGGGTGTCTCCGATCGATTTCCAGAACGCTCTGAACCACCCGGGCGAACACTCGAACGCCGATCCGAACCCGACGCCGCCGTGGAGCAAGCTCATACCCGTTGGTGTGCTCGTGCTCGTCGTCTCGCTGCTCTCGATCGTGGCAACGAACCTCCCGTTCACGCCGGGAGGTGTCAACGATGCTGCGCTGTCGATCGCGCTCCACCATCAAGGCGGCGCTGTGTTCCTCGGCTTCGATGGAGAGCCGGCACTCGACGAAGGCGGTCCGAGCCGGCTCGTCATTGAACTCGACGGCGAGACCATCCACGACGAGACCTATCCGCTCGTGGGTGTCGACGGTATAGAGGCGTCGATCGCTCTCGAGCGCATCGCTGTCGACCCCGGTACCCACACGCTGTCTATCCGGGTCTACGACCGAATCGATCCGACACAGTTCACGGTCCTTCTGGATGACACTGTTGCGATCGGCGAGGGTGAGATCCTCGACTTGACCTACATCGACGTACAGGTTGTGTCGAGCGCAGACGCCGGGGAGTCGCTGTACTTCGAGACGACGATCGGCGTCAACACCGGTTGTCGGGTTTGTCACTCCCTCGATCCGGGTGTGGTGATCATCGGCCCCTCCTTCGATGGCGTTGCTACAGCCGCCCTCGGGAGGGTCCCCGGACTCACGGCCGAGGACTATCTCCACCAGTCCATCGTCGATCCCGATGCCTACGTGGTCGATGGTTTCGAGCCGGGCGTGATGCTTGAGAACTTCTACGAAACATTGACAGACGAACAGATCGACAACCTGGTCGCGTTCCTGTTGACGTTCGAGTAGACCACAGACGACAGACGACAGACGACAGACCACAGCAAACAGCCAGACCCTTCGGATGCCGTGGCCCTGGCTGTCAGCTGTCTGCTGTCCGCTGTTTGCTACGGTTGGACGGGGAAGGCTTCTTCTGTGCCGGTCTCGGTTTCGCCTGCGGTCGTGCGTATGCCGTTGAGCGTGCCGTCTGATTCGATCGTGTAGGTCACCGTTCCGTGGGAGACGTCCATGTCATCCCGGTTGACGAGACCCTCAATGGTCGACCACTCCGCTTCGAGCACGTCGCCGTGGCGAACACCGACGCCGGTCTGGACACTTCCCGTGATGATCCACTGCATGGAGTAGGTGTCAGATCCATCCCCTGGGGTGATCTCGAGTCGACCGCCGTATTCGATATTCCGGCTGTCGGTGCCGTTCACGTAGTACGTGCCGTCGATGCCACCACTCGAGTCGGTCTTCTGCTGGGGGAAGGCGCATGCGGCGGTCAAGACCAGCAAGGCGCTGATGAGAAGGGCGAGACGAACCGTTCGATTCTGGGTGGTCAATTGAACTCCGGTCGACGGGTACGATATCGAAGTATATCGACCGGCTACGACGCCGGTGTGGGTCGAAAGGGCCGTCGGTGCATTCGCGCAAGATCGCATGGTGGGTCGGAATTCCGGGAGTTCTGCTTGTGCTCGGGGTGATGGCTTTCGCTATCTTCGAACCGATTCAGGTTCTGCCCCGCATCCGTCTGTCGCCCGGCTATCTCCTCGCGGACCAGCAGGGAGAGTCGTTCACATCCGAGGACGTCCGTGGTGACATCGTGCTGTACACGTTCCGATACAGCGGATGCGGTGAAGCCTGTGAAGGAATCGACCAGACGATGATCGACGTGCACAGTCGACTCGGCGAGGTGGACATGGGAGACACCGACTTTCGTCTTGTGACGATCTCGTTCGACCCGGCAACCGACACCACCGAGGTGCTCACGACCGAAGCCGACGCTTTCGGGGCCGACGGAGTGCAATGGCGGTTCGCTACCGGTGAGGAGGCACACCTCGCGAACGTTGTGAAGGCCGGATTCAAAGTCTGGTACGAGGAACAGGGCGACGGCAGCTTCAGGTTCGATCCCACGCTCGTCCTGGTCGACGGTTGGGGAGTTATTCGCGGTGAGTACGAATACCAGACACTGGCGTCGGACGCGGACAAGATCATCCACCACCTTGATATCCTTACCGAGGAAATCCGGAATGCCAACGGCGCCGCCGGACTCGCCTACGAGGCCGCACACCTCTTCCTTTGCTACCCATGACACGAACGCCCAAGATCATCTTCGGAGTTCTCGGCGGCCTCGTTGTTCTCGGCGCCGTCGCCTACTTCTTCGTCCTCCCTCGATTCGTCCCCTACGTCTTCCATGGCTCGACGATCCAGTCCAACCAGGCGGCCCCCTCCGTCGAACTTGATGGCCCGAACGGGAGCACCGTGCGGCTGACCGACTACGAGGGAAAGGTCGTGGTGCTGTACTTCGGCTACACCTTCTGCCCGGACGTCTGTCCGATCACATTGGCCAAGCTCGATCGCGCGATGGACATCCTCGGAGACAAAGCCGAAGACGTACAGGTGATCATGGTCTCGGTCGATCCCGAGCGTGACACGCCCGAGATCCTTGAGCAGTACATGGCCCACTTCAACCCGGCATTCATCGGAGTCACAGGTGACACCAACGCCATCGACCGGATCGCCACGGTGTATGGCGTCTACTACGAAGCCGAGGAGGGCTCGGACGCGACGGGCTATCTGGTCAACCACACGGCGACGGTCATGGTCGTCGACAAAGACGGCTATCTGAAGTTGGTGCTCCCGTTTGAGGGAACGGCTGAGGAGATAGCCGCCGACCTCAATTTCTTCCTCCGCTGAGGTTCCAGCGAAGCAGTAGATCAGTAGATCAGTACTGCTCTACTGCTCTACTTGCTATGGACAGCAGGCCCGCCACTCGGGGTTCTCTGGGGCTTCTTCTTCCCAGCTTCTCAGGTAGGTTGCCAGGCCGTCGACTTCTTCTGCGGTCAAGGGACCGCCGAAGTCGAGCAAGTAGGGACTCATCAGTGACCCGGGGATGCCGACGGAGATCAGTGCCTTGATCTGTGCGTCATCGGCTGCCGTGAGGAACTCCTGCGAGTTGAGAGCCGGTCCGATGCCACCCTCCCCGTCTGCACCGTGGCACGACGCACAGTTGAGTTCGTAGAGTTCGGTCCCCAACTCCGTGAGGCCGGCTTCGTGTGCCTCGAGAGCATCGGCGCGACCCGCCGGCTCGAACCAGAGGTAGGCGACGAATCCCACGATCAGCACGATCATGAACACCAGGCCCCAGATCATCCACTTGTCCGTCGAGCGCTCCAGCGACTCATCGTTCGATCGGTACGTCATCAGGTCCTCTCCGATCCCGGGGCCGGGCCGGCGATGACTTCGGTGGTATCGATCTCGATGACGCCATCGACGACCTCGGTCGCGTACTCATCCATCCCGCGTGGAGCCGGACCCTCGATGTAGTCGCCTTCTCTGGTGAACTTCGAGCCGTGGCAGGGACACTCGAATCGGCCGTTCTCGTCCACGTACGGCACCCGGCACCCGAGGTGTGTGCAGACCTCGGAGAAAGCGAGGACATCATCGTCGACCTTGACGAGATACCCGCGGGCGTCGCGGACCTCAAGAACACCCGTTGTTGGGACAGCGTCGGGCGCGACCGTGCGCACGATGGCATCGAACCCGGCCGCCAGGTGGGGTTTGAGCAGATCGAACGTCGTTACCACGCCCGCGGCAGCGAGCAGACCGAACCCGACCTTCCATGCCGTCGACAGAAACGAGCGGCGCGTCATCTCACTCATAGTTCACCATGCCATTCCTCCCAAGGCCACACCCAGGACCAGTTCTCACCTCGGAACATGAATCCGATCAGCGTCAATGCGATCCAGAGCACCATGAACACGGTGAACGCGGTTCGCGCGATCTGACGTTTCCGAGGGTCCAGCGACGGATTTCGGTCGATGTACGGAAGTGCGACGAGACCCATGATGATCGCTCCGGGGACGAGGACGCCGGCAACCAACGGGTGGAACAGCGCCAGGAGTTCCTGGAGTGCCGCGAAGTACCACGGCGCTTTCTCCGGGTTGGGAGTAATCGTGGGATTCGCTATCTCGCGAAGCGGAGCATCGAAGAACATCGCGATCAGGACGACGATCACGATGACCACGAGAGCGGCCACAGCATGTCGGACGAGGAGGTTCGGCCACACCATGACGGTGTCTTCCTCGGCGGGTTGTTTGCGGTCGCCTATGGGAGGCTTACCGGGCACAACCCCCAGCAGCCGCTTGTCTCCGATGATCCTGGGGTCGGGGTCAAGCATCGGTCGCTCCCTGGTCGGAATCCATTGTCAGCATCGAATCCTTGCGCCAGCGCCAGATGTGAACGGTGAGCACACCGACGAGGGCCACCGGCAGTACCGCCACATGGAGGACATAGAAACGAAGCAGGGTTGCCGAGCCGACCGTTGGTCCGCCGAGCATGAGCTCCTGAACCAGGTCACCCACGATGGGCACATACGCCGCCATTGCCGTTCCGACGGTCACGGCCCAGTAGGCCAACTGGTCCCACGGCAGCAGGTAGCCGGTGAAGGAGAGCAGCAGCGTGAGAACGAGAAGCACCACGCCGATCACCCAGTTGAACTCTTTCGGCGGCTTGTAAGCGCCCCGGTAGAACACGCGTGCGAGGTGCGCCGCCACGGCGAGAACCATGAGGTGGGCAGCCCAGCGGTGCATGTTGCGGAGGAACTGGCCGAACGCCACCTCGTTCTGGATCGTCTGGATGTCCCCGTACGCGTAGGTCGGCGACGGTACGTAGAAGAACATCAGGAAGATCCCGGTGACGGTCAGGATTCCGAACAACACGACCGAGGCAACGCCGAGGAACGCTGTGTACTTGAACGTGATCTCGACCTTGCGTACCCGCACCGGATAGAGGTGCAGGAGGAAGTTCGACCAATGACCGGCAGCGCGGTCTCTCTCCGTCACCCGATCCGGGGAGCGGAAGAACGAACTACCGATCGTTGACTTCCGTATTCGTTCAGAGGTCTTCACTGGGGCACTCCTATCCCCGACCACACTGCCATTGACAATGCGTTGGGTGGACAACGTTCGATACACAGGGCGCAGCGGATACACGAAGTCTCGTCGAGCAACAACGCGGTGCCGCCTTGTTCGTCTCCGATCTCCTCGGACGGGACCAGGGAGATGATGTTGAGGGGGCAGACGTCAACGCACAAGGCGCACAGAACACAGGTGTCGACGTCGAGTTCGATGTTGGCAAAACACCGGAGGCAGCGAGCGGCCTCGCACCGCGCCTGCTGCTCCGTGAAACCGAGTTCGACTTCGCTCAAACCGGTGCGACGGTCGGTTGCCAGCACCGGAACCGGAAGTCGGTCAACACGATCGTATGTGTCATCGAGCCGATGGAACTGGGAGAGTTCGACGAGTTGTCCCTCGACCTCGGAAGGTACCTCTCCGGTGAACGATCGGTGGATGTCGGCGGCGACCGTGCGGCCATCGGCGATCGCATCGATGAGCGTTCGCGGTCCGCGGGCAGCGTCGCCTCCCGCCCACACGTCGTCAAGCGACGTCTTCAGCGTCGCATCGTCGATAGCGATCGTCCGCCTCGGAGAGATGTCGGGGCCGGACTCCCCGAGAGCCTCGATGTCGATGGCCTGACCGATCGCGAGGATCACCGTGTCCGCTTCGAAGGACTTGAGGTCGTCGGGGTCGAATTTCGGGGCGAAACGCCCTTCCTCGTTGAAGACCGACAGGACACCGATCGTTTCGAGCCCGGTGACCGTCCCGTCTTCGGTGAGGATCCTGGCGGGGCCGCGCCGGTGGATGAACGTGATGTCCTCCGCCGCCGCCTCTTCGAGTTCGAACGGCGAAGCCGGCATCTCTTCTTCGGACTCGAGGGAGAACACGGTGACGTGGGTCGCTCCTTCTCGCGCCGCTGATCTGGCGACGTCGAGGGCTTCGACCATCATCTCTGGATCCTGGTCATCGGGGTCGGTGCCCCGTTCCTCGATCTCTCGTGCCTCGGCGTAGTCGTCGCGGCGCAGTGCCGATCGGGCAGCATCCATGGCGACGTCACCGCCGCCGATGACGAGGACGCTGTCACCCACGTCGACGTGGTAGCCCTGGTTGACGTTGATCAGGAACTCGATGGCCTTCAAGACCCCGTCGGCTTCGTGACCCTCGATGTCGAGTCCTCGGCCGAGAGTGGCGCCGATCGCTATGAACAGCGCATCGTGTTGATCGCGCAGTTCGTCGAACTGAACATCCACGCCGAGTTGGGTGTTGAGGTGAACGTCGACGCCGAGGCTGACGATCGCGTCGAGTTCTGCCTCGAGGAGGTCGCGATCGAGGCGGTACTCCGGGATGCCGAGTTTCATCATGCCACCGAGTTGGGCTGTCGCCTCGTAGACGGTGACCGCGTAGCCGAGGCGGCGCAGGTCATGAGCGCAGGCCATACCTGCCGGTCCGCCGCCGATGATGCCGATGCTCTCTGTGCGCTCCGGTCCCTGGTGAGCGACGACGGACCGCCACGTGTCACTGCCTGCCTCGACCCCGTACTTCTCGGTGACGAAGCGTTTGAGCGCACGGATGGCGATCGGTGTGTCGATCTCGCCTCTCCGGCAGGCGTCTTCACAGGGGGCGGCGCACACCCGGCCACAAACCGACGCGAACGGATTCGGAAGGCGGGCGGTCAGGTAGGCCGTCATATCGTCGCCGTCGGCGATCGCCGCTACGTACATGCCCGCATTGGTGTTGACGGGACATGCTGCGAGGCACGGGATGTTCTCGTCGTAGAAGCGGAGGGGCTGCATCAGATCAAGCGGTTCTGCTGAGCCACTCGCATCGCGCCGAGTCCGATCGCAAGAGCCACGAACCAGACACCCGAGACGATGAGACTCAGCATCGTGTCCCAGGTGCTGGCCGACATGAGGCCTGAGTAGAGATCACGGATGACGGCGAGGGAGTTCGGCTTCATCAGCCAGGAGGGGAACCAGACCGTGGCGAACACGATGTAGAAGACGATCACCGCCACCTTCAGCCACACCTGGAGGAGTGTGAACCTCCCGTCCACATCCTTCTTGGCGCCGAATGGCCCGAACATCGAGGCGATTGAACGCCCGTCGGATTCTGTTGTCTCGGGCGACGAGGACTCTTGATCTGTAGCCATGCCGGAATCCTAATTTCGTGGAGGGGATTCCTCAAATCACAGGGCCGAAAGACCCTACGGCATGCTCAGAGCCTTCCTGACGCGAAACGACCGCTCCGAAGAGCGGCCGCCTCGTCTGACTGCTGTTGTGCGAACTCTGGATCTAGTTGAGTGTCCGCAAGTAGTCAACGATGTCTTGAACGTCGCCGTCTGAGAGCGACGCGTTGCCGCCCTTCGGAGGCATCTCCACGCCCGTTGTGTTGTCCGGATCGGACGCCGGTCGACCGGCGTTGATGAAGGCGACCAAGTCGGCGTCGGACAGTGCTTTCACGAAGTCGCTATTCGCCAGAGGGCTGCCGAGTCCGTCGATGCCCTCGGCGTTCTGTCCATGACACGCGGCGCACGTGGTCTTGTACAAGTCCTGTCCATGGGCAGCGCCACCGGCCGCTTCGCCGCCACCACTCGGTGCGGCCGTCGTGTCGCTGCTCGTGTCGCTGTAGCCGCACGCTCCTAGCACGAGGGCAAGTACAGCGAGAAGCATGAGCCATTTCGTTCTCTTCATGGTGTCACCTTTCGTATCCCCGACTGATCCTCGGGCATTGTACCGACCCGACACGCGAGTGGGACAATTCGGATTGAGTAGCGGAGTAGCGGAGTAGCCGAGTAGCTGAGGCAGAGCTGCCGGCTACCGGCAGGACAAGTCACACTTCACTGACTACGGACTACTGACTACGGACTACTGACTACTTCTCAAGAGTCCCACGACGATTCCTTCGCATACCGCCTTCCATGATGCGTCGATGATGTTCTGGTGCACACCTACCGTGCCCCAGGAGCCATCGGCGTCGCTGTGGCGGCAGAGGACGCGAACCCTTGCCGCGGCGCCATCGGACGAGTCGAGGTCTCGGACCCGGTAGTCGGTCAGGTGGATATCCGCGAGATGCGGGTAGGTGTCACAGAGGGCAGACCGCAGCGCTCCGTCGATGGCCGCAACCGGGCCATCGCCCTCGCTCGTGGTCACGACCCGCTTTCCGTTCACGTGGACCTTCACCGTGGCTTCGGCGGTGACATCACCGTCGCGATGTTCGACGAAGACCCGGTACGACTCCAGATCGAAGAACGGCTGCTTCCAACCTTGTACGTCGCGCGCAAGCAGTTCGAACGAACCCCCTGCAGCTTCGAATTGGTATCCCTCGTGTTCGAGTGTCTTGATCCGATCCACGATCGCCTGTGCTTCCTCGGAAGAGAGGTCGAGACCGGTCTCCTGTGCCTTGGCCAGGATCGTCGATCGGCCTGCGAGTTCCGATACGACCATGCGCGTCGTGTTTCCGACGGACTCCGGAGGGAGATGCTCGTACGCATCCGGTCTGCGTGCCAACGCCGACGTGTGGAGGCCGGCTTTGTGCGTGAAGGCAGACGTTCCGACGAACGGCAGGTGATCGTCCAACGTGAGATTGACGAACTCTGCGATGTGATGAGCTACCCGGGCCAGGTGGGGGAGGCGATCGCGTGGGACCGTCTCGTAGCCCATCTTGAGTGAAAGGTTGGGGATCACCGAACACAGGTCGGCGTTGCCGGTTCGCTCGCCGTACCCGTTGATGCACCCTTGCACCTGGGCAACCCCCGCGTTCACAGCCGCCAGACTGTTGGCGACCGCCGTTCCGGAGTCGTTGTGGAAATGGCAACCGAGCATCGCATCGGGGATCATCTCCGCCACCTTGCCGACGATCCGTTCGGCGTCGTGGGGCAGCGTGCCTCCGTTCGTGTCACACAGAACGAGTCGTTCCGCTCCGGCATCATGAGCGACTCTCAATGTGGCAATGGCGAATTCGGGATTGGCCCGAAAACCGTCGAAGAAGTGCTCGGCGTCGAAGAAGACCCTGCGTCCCAGCGACCGGAGGTGCTCGACCGAATCGGAGATCATCGCGAGAGCCTCTTCGGGTTCTGTGCGGAGGGCGTGCTCCACGTGGTAGTCCCACGACTTACCAACGAGGCACACGACTTCGGTGTCTGCGGCGACGAGCGCAGCCAACTGCGGATCATCGGCAGCAGATCCGCGGGGACGGCGCGTCGATCCGAATGCGACGAGTGTCGCGGTTTCGAGGTCGAGTTCGGTGCGTGCTCGTTGGAAGAACTCGTCGTCCTTCGGATTCGCTCCCGGCCATCCGCCTTCCACATAGGCGACACCGAGGTCGTCGAGGAGGCGGCTGATCGCCAGCTTGTCTCCCACCGTCAGCGAGATGCCCTCCTGCTGCGTGCCGTCTCTCAGTGTTGTGTCGTAGATCTCGATGGTTGTCATGGTTGTGCTCCGGATAGAGAAAACCCCCCGCTGGGCGGAGGGTGACGGGCGCACACGGTTCGTGTGCACCTAGGTGATAATGATCGTGGTGGTCGCTGAGTCGGTCATGGGTCGACGAGTATGGCTGGTCTCGTGTGCCGCGTCAACGGCTGATCTCTCTGGCGATGAGACCGGCGTACGCTGCGATACCCGCAGACGTGAGATGAACACCGTCTTTGACGAAGTACTCAGGGTGGTTCTTCGCCGCACTGTGCCAGTCGATCAGGAACGCCCTATCCCAACGTTCGACGCCGGCTGCGAGTTCGTTGTTGACGTCTCCTTCGTAGCGGCGGGGAACGCTTGTGTTGACGAAATAGACGCGGTCGGCGGCTGCGAGGGAGATCATTGCGTCGTCGAGGTGCGCCGCGCTGAACGGACCGTTCGTGCCGAGATGGATGACGGCGACCTCTCCGAGCAGTCCCCCGGTCCGGTACTGCGTGATCACGCCGGGCACCTGCTTCATCTGCCTGCTGACCTTGCCGTCGACGAGAGCGTCTTCAACAGCCTTCTCAAGACCGACCTTCGCTCCGAGCATGACCGA
>JAUXCV010000196.1 GCA_030618675.1 Acidimicrobiia bacterium
GCGGTGACGACGACGTCGGATGCGACCGTTCCGGCGGCTTCGTAGATGAGATCGAGGTCGTAGTGCTGAACGTCGTACCCCCCGTTCCCAAGCCCCGGGTAGAACGAATCCCCGATCCCAGAAGCCCCGGGGCCGAACGGCGCAGTCGTGATCGGGGAAGCACTGGTCGTGGTGGTTGACGTGGTCGTGGTGGCGTCGACGGTGGCACTCGTGGAAGGCGAGTCGGAAGCCCCGTTGTTGCACGAAGCCGCAATAACAAGAACAAGAGCGATCGCGGCCAAACGTTTCATGATTGAACGGTATCAGCATCAATCGCGGAGTAACGGAGAGGGAGAAGAGACGCTGCTCTCGGGGCTGGCTACTCAGCTACTCAGCTACTTCCACATGGCCACCGCCCTCGCTACCGCATCCCCCATCTCTGTCGTCGATGCCGTCGGTCCGGTTCCCGCGATGTCGGCGGTGCGGAGACCGGCTGCGAGAACGTTGTCGACGGCGGCCTCGACAGCGGCGGCCGGTTCGGGAAGGTCGAGGGAGTGACGGAGCGCCATCGCCGCAGCGAGAATCGCTGCCAGCGGGTTCGCCATCTTCTTGCCTGCGATATCGGGCGCCGAGCCGTGGATCGGCTCGTAGAGGCCGGGCGGACCGTCTCCGATGGAGGCCGACGGGAGGAGACCGAGAGAGCCCGGCAGCATGGATGCCTCGTCCGTCAGGATGTCGCCGAAGAGGTTCCCGGTCACGACGACGTCGAAGTCCCGGGGGCGTGACAGCAGGTGCATCGCCATCGCGTCTACGAGTACCACTTCGTATTCCACGTCCGGGTATTCATCCTCCATGATCCGCGCCGCCGTGCGTCTCCACAGACGCGACACTTCGAGCACGTTGGCCTTATCGACGGAGGTGAGTTTGCCCCGCCGCGTGCGAGCCGCTTCGGCGGCAACCCGGATGACGCGTTCGACCTCCGGTACCGAGTAGACCATCTCGTTCCTGGCGACCATTCCGTCATCGGAAAGTGAGGACGGACCGAAGTAGATGCCGCCCGTCAACTCGCGAACGAACAGGATGTCGACACCTGAGGCGTCCCGAAGCGGGGATGCGGTGGGAAAGTGAACCTGGATGGGGCGGAGATTCACGTAAAGGCCGAGTTCGGAGCGGATCCCGAGCAGGCCGTCTTCGGGTCGCGTCTTCGCCGTCGGGTCATCCCACCGCGGGCCACCGACGGCGCCGAGGAGGATCGCGTCCGACGAACGGCACGCTTCGACGGTGGAAGAGGGGAGAGGATCGCCGGTGGCGTCGATCGCCGCGCCGCCGATGAGGTGCTCATCGAACGTGAAAGCCAAGCCGAAGCGGATCGACACCGCTTCGAGGACCTTTTTCGCTTCGGCGATGACCTCGGGCCCGATGCCATCGCCCGGGAGGAGAGCGAAGTGGCTCATGAAGCGCCGGGAGCGAGCGCGCCGTTGCGGGCGGCGAGCGCCTTGTTCAGGGCAGCGACGAAAGCCCGGGCGGACCCCTCGACGACGTCCGTTGAGACACCTCGACCCGAATACGTGGCCGGTCCGATCTGGATGATGACGTTCACTTCGGCCATGGCATCTGCCCCCGCGGTGTAAGGGACAACCCGGTAGTCGAGCAGGGTCGCCGGGATATCGAAGGCATCCTGAATCGCGACGAACGCTGCGTTCACCATGCCGTCGCCCTCGGCTCTGACCTCGATGGGTTCGTCTCCCCGCGTGACTCGGACGGTGGCGACCGGGGTCTCCTGGTCGCCACCCCTGAGGTGGAGGCCGACGAGTTTGACGACATCCGCGGCGATGCCGGTCTCCTCCTCGATGATGCCCCTGAGGCCTTCTTCGCCGATCTCGCCCTTGCGATCGGCGAGTTCTTTGAATCGATCGAACGCACGCTGGAACTCGACGTCCTCGAGCACGACGCCCATCTTGTCGAGAGTGTCGGCGAACGCGGCCCGGCCGGAGTGCTTTCCGAGGACGAGAAGTGACCGCTGTCCGACCTCGGCGGGGTCCATGATCTCGTACGTTTCCCGGTGTTTCAGGACGCCGTGCTGGTGGATCCCCGCTTCGTGGGCGAAGGCGTTCCTTCCTACGACGGCTTTGTTGAACTGCACCGGGTAGCCGGTCAGGCGGGACACGAGGCGCGACGTCTCGAAGATCTGTGTGGTGTCCGCACCGACGTCGACTCCGAAGTGATCACGGCGAGTCCGCACGGCCATGATGATCTCCTCGGTGGACGTGTTCCCGGCTCGCTCTCCGATACCGTTCACAGCGCACTCGATCTGCCTTGCGCCGGCTCCGATCGCGGCGAGGGAGTTCGCTACGGCCATGCCGAGGTCGTTGTGGCAGTGCGTGGAGATGATCACGTTCTCATCGCCGTTGCGGACTTCGTGGACGACCCGTTCGATCAGGGCAGCGAATTCGGTCGGCATGGTGTAGCCGACCGTGTCGGGGATGTTGATCGTTGTGGCGCCGGCGGCGACGGCCGCTCTGCACGTCTCGATCACGAAATCGGGATCGGAACGTGTCGCGTCCTGAGGCGAGAACTCAACGTCATCGGAGTACGTTCTCGCCCGCGTCACCCCTTCGATGATCGAAGTGAGAGCTTCGGAGGGCGTGATGTTCAGCATGCGCTCCATGTGGATCGGAGAGGTCGACATGAACACGTGGATTCGCGACCTCTCAGCGGCGGCCAGGGACTCGGCGGCACGATCGATGTCATCGGGATGGGTCCTGGCGAGTGCTGCGATGACCGGTCCATGCACCTCGGTGGCGATCCGGCGAATCGCTTCGAAATCGCCGGGTGACGAGGCGGCGAATCCCGCTTCGATCACGTCCACCTTCAGGCGGGCGAGTTGGGTAGCGATCGCGACTTTGTCGTCGGGGGAGAGAGCGATCCCCGGCGCCTGCTCGCCGTCGCGAAGGGTGGTATCGAAGATGACCAAGCGTTCAGCCATGGTGTCCTCTGGCTGTTGTCTGTTGTCTGTCGTCTTCTCACTCATACATCGTCTGCCGGTACTTTGTCGACCAGGAAGGGCATCATCGTCCGCAGGTCGCGTCCCACACGCTCGACCGGATGCTCGGAGACCGCCGCCCTGGCGGCGAGGAGGTTCGGTGCACCGGCGCGGTACTCGGCCATCCACTCCTTCGCGAACTCTCCGGATTGGATCTCGCTGAGGATCTTGCGCATCTCCGCCTTCGTGTCGTCGGTCACGATGCGGGGGCCGCGGGTGACGTCGCCGTACTCGGCCGTATCAGAAACGGAGTGACGCATCCAGGAGATCCCGCCCTCATAGAGGAGGTCGACGATCAGCTTCAGCTCGTGGAGCACCTCGAAGTAGGCCATCTCCTCGGCGTATCCGGCCTCGGTGAGCGTCTCGAAGGCGGCGCGGATCATCGAGTCGATGCCGCCGCAGAGGATGACCTGCTCGCCGAACAGGTCGGTCTCGGTCTCATCCTTGAACGTCGTCTCGATCACGCCGGCCCTTGTGCCGCCGATGCCGTGTGCGTAGGAAAGTGCGACGGCCTTGGCGTCGCCCGTGGCATCTTGGTGAACGGCGATGAGGGCGGGGACGCCGCTTCCGTCGACGTACTGGCGTCGGACGAGATGGCCGGGTCCCTTTGGAGCGATCATCGCGACGTCGACGTCCGGCGGGGGAGTGATGTACCCGAAGCGGATGCTGAAGCCGTGGGCGAATAGCAGCAGGTCGCCTGCGCTGAGATTGGGGGCGATGATCTCGTCGTAGAGCTCGGGCTGAACCTGGTCGGGAACGAGGACCATGATGACGTCGGCCCAGTCGACGGCCGTCGCCGGGTCGACGACCTTGAGACCGGCATCAGCGGCGCGATCCGCCCTGGGCGAGCCGTCTCGCAAGCCGACGACGACGTCGACTCCGGAGTCCTTGAGGTTCATCGCGTGGGCGTGGCCCTGGCTCCCGAACCCGAGAACCGCCACCTTGCGGCGGGCGATCAACGCCGGGTTGGCATCTCCTT